>CAZGID010000038.1:0-7193 GCA_964526065.1 uncultured bacterium | reverse complement strand
GCCTCGGCCGTTTCGCGGCCGGGCGTGCGCGTGAGCGTTTCCCAGTCCAGTTCCCAGAGTTTGAGTGCGGCCTGGTTGCCGTAATTGAGAACGGGTTCGGGTTCGGTACCGGCTGAGCAGAGAACGAAGGGCGCGGAAAAAACTTCGCGCACGAGGACGTCATCGGCGCGGTCTTCCGGCCACAGAATTTTGCCGGTCCAGCGGCGGTAACTCGCGAGCATGCGGCGGGTCTGGCTGACCAGAAAGGCCGGATCGCAGGCGGGCAGCGAAACGGCGGTGCCGGTCATGAAACGGGAACGGCGTAGAGGCGCGCGCGGCGGGCCTTGAGTTCGGGATCGGCGAGGTATTCGTCGAAAGTGGTCTGGCGGGCTTCCACCAGGCCTCGCGGCGTGAGTTCGATGATGCGGTTGGCAATGGTCTGCACAAACTGATGATCGTGCGACGAAAACAGAATCGTGCCGTTGAATTTTTCGAGCCCCTGGTTGAGCGCCGTAATGGATTCCAGATCCAGATGGTTCGTGGGCTCGTCGAGAATCAGCACATTGGTGTCCTGCAGCATCATGCGCGCGAGCATGCAGCGCACGCGCTCGCCGCCCGAGAGCACGCGGGCCTTTTTGAGCGACTCTTCCCCCGAGAACAGCATGCGGTCCAGAAAGCCGCGGATAAAATTTTCGTCCGTCTCTTTCGAGAACTGGCGCAGCCAATCGACCAGATTGAGGTCCGTGTCGAAGTACTTGCCGTTTTCTTTCGGAAAATACGTCCGCTGGGTGGAAATGCCCCATTTGAAACTGCCGGTATCGGGCTCCAGTTCGCCCATCAGCACCTGAAACAGCGTGGTCTTGACCAGGTCGTTCGGCCCGACAAAGGCGATTTTCTCGCCCTTCTCGACGCGCAGGTTCAGGTCCTGGAACATCCGTTCCCCGTCCACCGACTTCGAAAGGTTTTCAATGTAAAGCAGGTCATTGCCCGCTTCGCGTTCGGACTTGAAGGCAACATACGGATATTTGCGCGAGGACGGCCGGATGTCTTCGAGCGTGAGTTTTTCGAGCAGCTTTTTGCGCGAGGTCGCCTGCCGCGACTTGGAGGCATTCGCGCTGAAGCGCGCAATGAAGGCCTGCAATTCCTTGCGCTTGTCTTCGATGCGTTTGTTCGCATCGGTGCGCTGCTGCAGAGCCAGCTGGCTGGATTCGTACCAGAAACTGTAATTGCCCGTGTAGAGCTGAATCTTGCCGAAATCAATGTCGGCGACATGCGTGCAGACACGGTCGAGAAAGTGACGGTCGTGCGAGACCACAATCGCGGTATTCTTGAAATCGTAGAGGAAATCTTCCAGCCACATGCAGGTCTCGATGTCGAGATGGTTCGTCGGTTCGTCGAGCAGCAGAATGTCGGGATTGCCGAAAAGCGCCTGCGCCAGCAGCACGCGCACCTTCTGGCTGGATTCGAGATTTTTCATCTTCTCGGTGTGCAGCGCATCTTCGATACCGAGATCGCTCAGCAGCTTGGCCGCTTCGGGCTCGGCATTCCAGCCGTCCATTTCGAGAAACTCGTGTTCCAGTTCGGACGCGCGAATCCCCTCGGCCTCGCTGAATTCCGGCTTGGCGTAAATCGCGTCTTTTTCCTTCATCACTTTGTAGAGCCGCTGATGCCCCATGATCACAGTCTCGAGCACCGGGTAATTGTCGTAAGCGAAATGGTCCTGTTTCAGGACAGAAAGACGGGCGCCCTTGGCGACGGCGACGTCCCCGGCATTGGGTTCAATCTCGCCGGAGAGGATCTTCAGGAAGGTGGATTTGCCCGAGCCGTTGGCCCCGATCAGGCCGTAGCAGTTGCCGGGCGTAAACGTAATATTGACGCTCTCAAAGAGAACGCGCTTGCCGTATTGAAGGGTGACGCCATTGGCGGAAATCATGGGGAACTACCTCCTGAGTCCTACTAGGATATCACCCCATGCAAGCCCCGCCCCTCAAAGGTGACTCAAAGGTGACAGGCACCTTTTAAGGGGACAGGCACCTTATTTGGGGACAGGTATCAATAAATGGACAGAACGAGAATGCCGAAGGACGCGGCCACCAGCCCCAGCAGCCGGATCACCAGGCCCGGCATCTGGCTGTAGTGCTCCACAAAAACCAGCAGTTTTTCGCGTTCGGCCGCAAAAATGGTAATGCCGCTGACCAGAAACATAATACCCAGCGCAATGGCCGCCAGCGGCACCGTGCTGCGAGAAGCCGTCACCAAAATCAGCAGGCCGGCCAGCCCGCGGAAGACGCCTGCGTAATAAATGTTCTTGCCGCTCTTGAAGAAATCAAACAGCTTCGCACTGAATCCCGGCGACGCAAAAATCCCGAGCCCCACGCCCGTAATCAACAATCCCAACAGCTTGATCAGAATGATCATAAAATTCTCCCTCTGGCGGATCGGCCGCCGTTTTTATTCTATCAAATCCGCCGGGCGCGTGAAAGACGCAGCAGCAGATTGTGCCCCACCCGGTCTTCCCATTCAAAGTTGGTCATCAGCACCACCGCCGCCCGCTTCTGTTCCGCATTCAGCCCGATGTAGGCGCTGTAGCCCGAAATCATGCCGTGCAGGTAATGCAGCACAATCGCCCCGTCGTCGAAGCGGTTGGCCCGCCAGCCCAGCGCAATGGCCTCGGCCGGCGTCTCCACCTGAATTTCAAGCATCTTCGCGAGGGCCGTTTGGTGCGCAAACTCTGTCTGCCCCAGCACGGCGTGCAGGAAGCGCAGCAAATCCTCCGCCGTCGAATACAGGCCGCCGGTGGGCCGCACCAGCTCGCTCATTTCCCACGGCTCGATCGGGGCATGCAGCGGCAGGAAATACGGCTGATTCTTTCCCGCATGCCCGCGGACCAGCCGCTTTTTTTGCGCCGGCGTCAGATCGAAGGTCGTATCCTGCATGCCGAGCGGTTCAAAAATTTCTGCGCGCGCCAGGCTCTCGAATTGCTGCCCCGTTTTCACTTCGATCAAATGCGCCAGCAGGGCCATGCCCAGATTGGAATACTGGTATTTCCCCCGTTTGTGCGGTTTGATTTTGCCGCGCTCGAGATTGCGGTACAGGAATTCGCGGTCGAGGTAGCCGTAAATATTTTTTCCGGTAAACACGTAGCGGATAAAATCGCGGAACTGGTCCCACCCCATTTTTTCGCGCGGCAGACCGCTCGTGTGTGTGGCCAGTTCCTGCAGCGTGATGTTTCCCACACTCGGCCCGAACGCCACCGAGGGCCCCAGAATCTCGCGCACGGTCTCGTCCGGACGGAGCCGGCCCTGCTCCACCAGAATGGCGTACAGCGCGGCCACGAACAACTTGGACACAGAACCGATCTGCACAATGGCATCGGGCGCCACGCCGTATTCGAACGTTTCCAGGCCGCCGCCGGGCTCCACGACGCCGACCACGAGGCCTTTGATTTTGTCTTCCTCCACCAGCGGCCGGGCCAGCGCGTCGACTTCGGCTTGCAGCGTGCCGCCGTGCTGAAGCCGTTCCACCGCCTCCGTGGAATCATCCAGCACGCGCGAGGAAAGCGTGCCGCAGGCCGTCTGCGTCAGCATCAAAACCGTCAACATGGGAAGCAAGAAGAAACGGGATTTCATTCGAGTGTCAGCACGCGCCAGGCGGTTTCGTCGATCGACATGTCCCAGACGCGCCGGGTGCGCGCGCTGGTCAAAATAAAATCGGGATTCCCCAGCAGCGCCAGCGGTACGCGGAACGTCGCGGTTTTGCCGTCGAGATCGACATTAATTTCTTTTTTTGAAATGCGTTGACATTTGTCTTTCACGGTCACGTACCAGAAGCGGGTGAGAATTTCAATTTTAGGCATCGCGGCAAAGGGCTCGCCTTTGCGGTAGCCCAAAAGCGCCAGCGAAATGCCGGTGATGCGGTTGCGCAGGTATTTCAGTTCGACGCGCACCAGCAAATCGTCCCCCTGCCGGGCGTAACCCACGCGGTCGATAAATTTGCGCTGGGCGGTTTTTTCTTCCCGCAACAAAGGATTGTAACTCTGCATCCACTGCCAATCAATCTCGCCCTGGCCTTGCGGTCTCAGGGCCACATCGGGGTAACGGCCGAACAGCTCGCTGGCCCGGGCAAAGGCATCGGGCACGTCTTTCATGTATTGAAGCTGCGAGGGGTACTGCTGAATGGCGGCGTGCTTTCGTGCGACCACGCCGGGCTCAAGCGGCAGCCGGTGCCAGACCAGATCCGAGGCCTGCAGTTCCAGCGGCACGGCCTGTTTCCGTTCGGGATCGTAGCCGCCGGGCGCGGGCCAGCCGTTGAGATGCACCAGGTACGGGTACACGGCGGGCGCCTCGATGCGGCCTTCCAGATCCCACAGGGCAATGCGCAGAAAAAGATAAAGCGCGCGGTGATCGCGG
Source organism: uncultured bacterium (assembly GCA_964526065.1). Lineage (GTDB taxonomy): Bacteria > Omnitrophota > Omnitrophia > Omnitrophales > Aquincolibacteriaceae > CAZGID01. The sequence goes on along the minus strand of CAZGID010000038.1, from coordinate 2,805 downwards.
TTTTCGTCGGCGGGATGAGACACAAAAATTTTGGTGGGCCGGTAGCCTTCCAGAATTTCGGTGAGGTCGGCGAGAATATTTTCGCCCGTGTACGCCGCGCCCGGCGAAAAATCCTCGGCAAACGGCACGCGTTCGGCCCGCGCCGCCAGGCTGGCGTACGGCTTGCCGCCGCCCCAGTACTGCGTGAGAATTTTGAGCGTCCCGAAATCCGGGTAGCCGAGAGAAATGAGATCGCCTTCGCCGAGGCCGATCGACTGCAGCGCCTTCAGCGATTCAGCCTTGCGCATCCGCCCGAGTTCGAGCGATTTTTCCCGGCTGAAAATCCAGCGCTTCTGGTAAACAAAAAAGGAAAGTTTGTTGTTCTCGCCGTTGGTGAGCAGGACCACCTTGACGTCGGCACCCGCGGCGGCGGCCTCGGCCATCGCCCCGCCTGCCCCGAACATTTCATCATCGGGATGCGGCGCCAGCACCAGCACGCGGTCCCCGGCCGTGAAGGCCGGCACCGGCAACGCCGTTTCCGCCGCACCGGAAAAACCGGCAGGCAGCAACAGAAGCAGAATCAAAAAGTGAAAAGAACGCGGCATGAAAACAACAACTAGACGGGACGCGCCAGGCCTTGCCTCAGCAGTTCCTGATTGAGAAATATTTTTTCATTTTCGTTGGCAGCGTCAGCGGGCAGCCACACATCGGCGAGGTAGCGGTCGTATTTGTCGGCGCGGGTGCTGGTGAGCCAGATGAAAGGCAGCGGCGCCAGGCGCGCCTTCACGTAATCGCGCGCCGCCCGGCCCTCGGCCGTGGTCAGCTCGGGCGCATTCACGCCGCGCAGGCGCAGGTACTGCCGCACCCACGTATCAAACCCCAGATCAATTTTAACGCGCAGTGTGTCGCCGTCGACCACCTTCTCGACGAACGCCTGGTAAGTGAAAATATCTTTCGCCGTGGCCGTCACCCGCGCGGCCTTGTACGCGCCCGCCTCCGTCTTGCGCGACGCGACAAAATCCCCCGGCTTCAATCCCCGCCCCGCCACTGCATCCAGATTGCGCGAGACCTGAAACCCGAGATCAATCACCACCAGCGTGTCGGCCGTGTGCTCGGAACCCGGCGCCAGAATGCGGTAATGGTACAGCTTGCCGAAACGGCCTTTGAGGTACGAAGCGGGAAAGCGTTCTTCCAAATCAGAGGGAAGTAAAGACTCCGGTGCGGGCGCCTCTTCAAAATCTTCTTCTTCGTCGGTTGTATTCGTGTCCGCGTCCGCGCGCACCACATCGAGGACCTTCTCCTGCAGCTGCCGCACCGTCCACTCCTGTTTCAGCGTCTGCTGCGTCAGCCGCGCCCGGACCTTGGCATCCGGCACCGTCAGCAACGTCCGATAATGCGACCAAGTCAATTCGGTCCACGTGGACCGAATCTCGGGAAACTGCCGGTAGAACTGAACCGTCCGGCGAAGCAGCCGCTCACTCACCCCCAAATCCTTCCCCAACCGCTCCAGCAGCCTGTCCCCGTAACCCGCCCGCTTCTCATGCCGCTTCAAATGCCCCTGAATCAACTTCCCCATCCGCCAGTACGTCTCCACCTTCAACTGCTCAATCTTCCTCTGCCCCTCCACCAGCGTTTGGCGGATGTGCAATACCAATTCTTCATATGTCTCGCGCTTCTTTTCTAATGCCATTCTGTCCAATCCTCGACCGTCGATCTTTCCAATATTAATCAATGGCTCATTTCTTTGGACTGCGGGAAGTCAAAATTTGATACACATTCGACACATGTGAATCCTGCTGAGCTAGCCAATTTGGGCCCATATTATTTAATTCCTTCATCCGCACCAAATTGACGGCATGAATCCTTTGCTCATCAGGTGGATGACTTAAATAAATTGGATTCACCATGTCAAATCCTTGCTTAATGGCAGAAACCACAGATTGAATCTTTATTGCCTGTAGCCGGGCCACTTCGGCCCAATAGACTGCATTTAAGTATGCCTGCTGATTCCCATATAAATTATAGCGAGCAACGTTTGAATTGTAATTAGAAACTGCTTCATTATAAGCCGTCACGTAAGGCACCAGCAGCGCAATCGCCTGCATCGCATCCGATTGCCTTTGTTCATTCATGAGCGATAAAGCTTCAGCCAATCCGGCTGGATCATATCCAGCTCGAAATGCAAGGACGGCACCCATTACATCAGCCTCCTTCTCCTCTCTTCTTTCATACGCCAAAGAACTTAATGTGAAAATCTGATCAACCATGGCATTTACGTCCTGATTTTCAGAAAGCTGAGACAATGACGTTGATATTTCCTGAACCACCATTCGCGTCACTTTGCCTTTTATATGATTTCCAATAATATGACCCAGTTCGTGCGCCATGACACCCGCAATTCGATCCGAATCATTTTTTAGCAAATTCAGCAGAGGCCGATGGAAGTAAATACTATTCCCGTCCGCTACAGCATTCAGCTGATTATCTTCAACCACATAGGCTTTCACAGGAAATCCACGCAGCGGTGACACATAGAGCAGTTTATTCAAAATTGCTTGTAGTTCAGGCGAAGGGGAACTGTAGGCGGGCCGAGCACCTGGCACGTGAAAACCGCTCGCGGTGGTTCGCCAACGATTTTGAGAAGCGGTAATGCGCTGGTTGAGTGACTTCGGATTATAAGCTTCATTCAAAGTTGCACAACCCGGAAAATTAATCGCAACTATGAGAATTAGAATTTTTGTCCAATCACTCCGGCGTCTCAAGATGGGCAGCAGCGTTTTCATTTAAAAAAAAGCGCCTTTACCGTTTCGGAAAATTTTTCGAGTT
>CAZGID010000037.1:0-16406 GCA_964526065.1 uncultured bacterium | reverse complement strand
GCCCGATGATTCTTTCAGGAGGGGTTCTGGTATTGCTGAGTGTGGGCGGCTGGCTGGGCGGCGAGAGGGTGTATGTGCATCGTGTCGGCGTAGATGAATCTGAATCTTCCGGCCGGATAGAAACGCGCCGGGCCGCCTGATACCTCCGCGTTGATTCCTCACAGCAATTAAGGTAAAGTAAACCTCATGTCAAAATATCCTGCATGGGTTCGCTTATGTGCTCTGTTCGCCTTGCTTTTTTTACTGCCGTCCACCGCTCAGGCGCAGGATGACTGGCAGTTCTGGCACAGCTACGACCTGAAAAAGAAACTCTCCGACGAGTTCAGCTTCAAAATCGGCGGCGAGCAGCGTCTTGTCGACGACTTTTCCAATTCCGGGCTGGCCAATGTCAGCCCGGGCTTCTTATGGCATCCCTCCCGTTATTTTGAGGTCGGTCCTTTTTTCCGCTATGAACGCGAGAAACAGGCAAACGGCGACCATGTCAATGAACGGCGCTGGATTCTCGAAGCCACACTAAAAGCCAAGTGGGGGCCTTTCAAAGTTTCCGATCGCAACCGCATTGCCTACCGCGACCGCAGCAGCACCGATGAATGGCGCTACCGTAACCGGCTGCATATTGGTTATCCTATCGAGGTTGGAAAAAGAACCATCGAGCCGTTTGTCTCCGAAGAAATTTTCTGGCAATGGAATGAAGGTTCTTTCAACCAGAATCGTATTCAGTTCGGCGTGGCTTTTTCGCTGAGTGCAAATACGACGCTAAGTCTTTATTATCTGATTAAAAGCAACCGCCGCGGTTCCGATTGGGACGAAAGCCAGGTACTAGGCACGGCGTTGGGCGTGTCCTTCTAGAGGATGCGTGTTATAATTCAGCCCCATGGAATTGAGTCCAGCCCCGCAGAAAATCGGTAGTCCCGTTCGTCCTAAGCGCCGGCGCTTTCCCGGGCAGGATGTCGTTGAATACCTTCCCGTCCGGCTTCTGGTGGCCGTCCTCCAGCTTTTTCCGTATAGATTTTCTTCCAGCGTGGTCCGGCTGCTGGGCCGGGTGATTTACGCGGTATCCGGAAAAAGGCGCCGGATTGCGATGGAAAATCTGGAGCGGGCTTACGGCGCTCAACTGACGGCAGTGAAGAAGGAAAATATTTCCAAAGCTGTTTTTGCCAATCTGGGATTATCGATTCTCGAGTTATTCATGGTAGAAAAAATCATCCGCGATGCCCGGCGTCGGTTCACGATGACGGGCGAAGAACATTTTCATGCTGCCCGTCAGCGAGGGAAAGGCATTATTCTGATTACATCGCATCTGGGCTCATGGGAGTATCTGGCCTTTCTATTTTATCTGACGAATACGCAATGCTCGGTCATCGTCAAAGAAATCCGGAATCAGATGTTCAACCGGTATGTCGAGCAAAAACGGAATCAGATGAAGCTTCAAACGCTGTCACAGAAAGGCGCCATTCGTGCGGTCTTCCAGGAGTTGAAAAAAAATAATACGGTCGCCATTCTCATCGACCAGTGGGCAGGCGCGGAAGGACTAAGAACGTCTTTTTTCGGCACCCCGACATCGACGACTTCCGTGCCGGCGCGGCTCGCCAAGCGAACCGGAGCCGCATTGCTCCCGGCTTATTGCATTCGCCGCCCGGGTGGACATTATGAAATTCAGGTGCGGGCACCGATGATGCCTCTTGATGGCGAGGATTGGGAATTAAAAACGACCGAAGCGCTTAATCGTCAGCTGGAAGACAAGATTCGCGAGTATCCGGAACAGTGGACCTGGACCCACCGGCGGTGGAAACCGCTTTCTCAAAAATAAATCAGGCTTTTTCGGAAGTTTCCCATCCGCCGCCAAGCGCCTGTATGAGGGTGGCCGTCGTAATCAGACGCTGGCTCAGAATGCGCACGGCTTCGAGTTCGGCCAGCAGACGCTGGCGCTCGGCATCCGTCACCACGAGGTAATCATCGAGTCCCTGACGGTAACGTGAACTGGACAACTCGGCGGTTTCCCGCGCCGCACTTAACAGCCGGTCGTGAACTTCGGCTTCTTCTGCAAGCGTTTTGAGGTCATTTAGACGCGTTTCCACTTCACTCACAGCAATCAGGATGCCGCGTTCGTAATCCGCCACGGCTTCCTCGGCCAGTGCGGTCGCTTCTTCGACGGCCGCCGAACCCCGTGACGTCGGAAAAATCGTCCAGTCAATCCGCGGGGTGATGGCCCATTTGCGGCTGCGGGAATCAAAGACCAGATTGGATTCCGGATTTTCAAACCCGCCCTCGATGTCGACACTGAAGGCGGGCAGCCGCAGAGCCTGAAGCCGTCCGATTTCGGCCACCGCGGCTTTCAATTCTTCTTCCAGCCGCAGCACATCCGGCCGCCGTTCCAGTAACTGGGCCGGCAGATAAATCGGCGCGCGGGGAACCTCGTGGCGAAGCGGCTGCTTTTCAAGAGTAAATTCCGAAGCCGGCTGACCGCAGAGAATCGCAAGCGTATTTTCCGTTTCATGGCGCTGGCGCAGCACGCCAAGCAATTCCTTTTCAGCCGAGGCGAGTTCGGTACGTGCCCGGGCCACATCGAGTTTGCTGACCAGGCCTTTGTCGGCCCGGCTCTGCACGAGTCCGAGCGCGTCGTCGCGCAAGGCAATGGTCTGCGTCAGAATTTCGATTTCACTGTCGAGTTCGCGCAGCAGAAAATAATTGACGGCGATGTCCGTCGTGATGGTCAGCATGGCCGCTCGATAATCTTCCGCGCTTGCCTGAAACAAATGGTCATCCCGCTGATAGGAACGCCGTAATTTTCCCCATAAATCCAGCTCATAGTGAATGATGCCGTCGGCTGAATACCGCTCGCTGGTAAACCCGTCGGTAACGAGTCCGCCGCCCAGTACGCGAGAGGGAGTGCGAAAACGCGAGATGGAAGGCGTCAGGGTGACCGTCGGCCAGAAATCCGCCGCCGTGGAACGGCGCTGGGCGCGAGCCTGCTCCAGGCGTTGCAGCGCGGCTTTCAGATTGCGGTTGGCATCCAGGGCCAGCGCTTCCAGCTCATTCAGTTTTTCATCCTCGAACAACTGCCACCAGGAATCCGGCAGATAAACGGCGGCGACCGGTCCTTCGGCAACGGTCAGCGGTGCGGTCTTCCACGATTCCGGAAGCGCCATCGACGGGCGTTCGTAACCGGGACCGACTTTGGGGCCAAAAGCGCAGCCGCTCAAAAACAGCAGCAAATAAAACGGCAGATGTCTCATCGGGCGCTCGCTTTTTTGCGGAAACGGTTGAAGGCTACATACACGACCGGAATAATGAATAGAGTCAGAAACGTGCTCAGCGCCATACCGCCGACAGCCGCGACGCCCAGCGGCCGGCGGCTTTCCGCTCCGGCTCCGAAACCAATGGCGATGGGCAGAATACCGGCGATGGTGGAAACCGCCGTCATCAGAATCGGCCGCAGACGCAGCAGGCCGGCCTGGACCATGGCCTCCCGCGCGCTTTTTCCCTTTTCCATTTCCTGATTAGCGAATTCCACAAGCAGAATGGCATTCTTGGTGACCAGCCCCAGCAAAAGAATCATGCCAATCTGACTGAAAAGATTGATCCCCATAGCCGGGATCCGCGGGACGACAAAAGAAAGCCATTCGGCAAATCCGGGCGCGGAAGGCGCATAGTGGGCCCACCCATAGAGCATCGTTCCCAGTTTGTTCACCCAGTTCAGAATCCAGAGCGAAAGGAAAGCACCGAAGGCGCCCAGCGGCACGGTTAAAAGCACCGTGAGGGGATGTACCCAGCTTTCAAACTGGGCGGCCAGCACCAGATAAATAATGACGAGCGCCAGAAATAAGACAAACAGAGTTTCACTGCCCGCATCTTTTAAATCCTTGGCTTCGCCGGCCCATTCATACCGGAAATCGCGCGGCATGGTTTCGTGCAGAAGTTTTTCTACCCGCTCAATGGCGGTACCGAGCGGGATATCCAGCGGGGTTGCTTCAATGGTGGCCGAGCGCAGACGGTTGTAGTGATTGATGGCGCTGGCACCGCCGCCCGTTTCGTAACGGATGACATTGCTGAGTTGAATCAACTGACTGCCGTGGCCGCGGACGTAGATTTTGTCGAGATCCGCGGGGGTCAGCCGCGCTTCCCGGTCGAGTTGCACAATGACGTCGTATTCTTTTCCGGCCAGAGTGAGGCGGCTGAGATCGAGGCCGCCGAAGAGAATTTGCAGCGTGCGCGAAATATCTTCAATCGAAACACCCAGCGATGCCGCGCGGTCACGGTCGATTTCGACGCGCAGTTCGGGTTTATTCAATTCAAATCCCTGACGTACGTTCATCATGTAACCGCTCTGGCGCAATTGATTGCTTAATTCATTGGCGTAGCGGTTGAGTTCTTTGAGGTCCTGATGCTGCAGGACCAGTTCAAACGGCTGGTTGAAGCCGCGTCCGATGGCTTTGGGGATCACGGGAAAGGCCAGCGCTCCCTCGATTTCGGTAAAGAAACGCGAACGCAAGCCCGCCGGCCCTTCGAGAATATCCTGCACACTGCGACGCGGTCCTTCTTTCAAGCGGACAAATGCCAGCCCCTGGGAAGAAAGTCCCGGGCCGCCACGTGCCAGGGCGACCGCGCTGAAGAAGCCCTCTACTTCCGGGGTCTCGTGCAGAATCTTTTCGGCTTTGCGGACCATCCGGTTGGTGTATTCACTGGTCGCGCCTTCCGGTGCAATAATCATCGAAAACAGCCGGCCCTTGTCCTCGGTCGGCAAAAAGTCTTTCTCGAGCCGGGAATAAAAAAAGAAGGCCAGAAGCAGCGCCAGCAGAGCCCCCAGGAGGATGCTCTTGGGATGATCGAGGGACCAGCGCAGCCCTTTTTCATAACGGCGGTTGATGGTGTTCAAATGCCGCTCGAACATCGCGAGCAGGGGGTTGGTTTCTTCGTGCCGGGGGCGCCGAAGCACGCGCGCCGCCATCATGGGGGCGAGACTCAGCGCCAGAAAGGAAGAAATGACGACAGCAAAGCACAGGGCGATGGCGAATTCCACAAACAGGCGGCCGGTCACCGTTGTCTGGAAGGCCATCGGCAGAAAGACCGCGACCAGAGCGACGGTGGTGGCAATGACGGCAAATTTGATTTCTTTCATGCCGGCAAACGCCGCCTCACGTTTATCCATGCCTTCTTCCATGTGCCGCGTGATGTTTTCCAATACGACGATGACGTCATCGACCACCAGCCCGATAGCCAGCACCAATGCCAGCATGGTGACGATGTTGATGGAGAATCCCAGGGCGTAAAGAATGCCGAACGTGGCCATAATGGAAACAGGAATCGTAACAGTTGGCACCAGCGTGGAACGAAAATTCCGCAAAAAGGTGTAAATGACGGCCACCACCAGCAGGAAGGCGATGGCCAGCGTTACCCACACTTCTTTGACGGCTTTTTCAATGAAAATCGATTCATCGTAGGGAATTGCGATGTTGACTCCGGAGGGAATCAACGGCTTCAGTTTTTCCAGTTCGGATTTGATGCCATGCGCGACCTGAATGGTGTTGGCCTGGGACTGTTTCACAATGCCAAGACCCATGGCCGGTTTTCCGTTGAAGCGTGCCGTGGCATGAACGTCTTCGACGCCGACAGCCGCATGGCCGATGTCTCCAAGACGTACCAAAGCTGTGCCTTCGCGTTTGATGACGAGATTATTGTATTCTTCCGGAGTTTTCAGTTCCCCGCGGGTTTCAATCGAAAGTTCCTGCTGCAGGTTTTCCACCCGGCCGCTCGGCAATTCCACATTCTGTTCACGCAACGCACGTTCGACATCCTGGACGGTGATTTGATGCGCGGCCATTTTGTCGGTATCGAGCCACAAACGGATGGCGAAGCGTTTCGAGCCTCCCAGAATGATGGAGCTGACGCCGCGCACGGTCTGCAGCCGGTCTTCAAAAAGATTTTCGGCAAGGGTGGTGAGTTCCAGCGTGCTGTAACGGTCGCTGTAGAGCGCGACCCACATGACGGGGCGGGCGTCGGCGTCCTGTTTGGCAATCACCGGCTCCTCGATTTCTTCCGGCAGCTGACCGCGGACACGGGCGACACGGTCGCGCACATCCTGCGCGGCCAGGTCGACATCGCGCGAAAGGTCGAATTCAATCGTAATCTGGCTGAGCTGCTGACGGCTTTCGCTTGTGATGGTTTTAATGCCTTCAATGCTCGTGAGAGCTTCTTCGAGCGGCTCCGTGACCTGGGTTTCAATGACGGCCGCACTCGCGCCCTGGTAAATGGTATTGACGTTAACAATCGGAGGATCGACATCCGGCAGTTCACGTACGGGCAGGCGGGTCAATCCAATGACGCCGAATAGAAACAGCCCCAGCGCCATGACCGTGGCCAGCACGGGCCGCTTGATGCTGATTTCAGGAAGATCCATGGATTATTCTCCGGTACGAATAGTCGGCAAAACGTTGCGGGCAGATTCCTGGCGTGATTCGATACCGGTCAGGGGATTTTCCTGCATCCGTGCCTGAACCGGCACGCCGGGCCCGAGTTTCTGAATGCCTTCGGTGACGACTTTCTCGCCGGCCTGCAGATTCTTTGTGATTTCCACGAGTCCTGGCATGCGAACACCGGTGGCGACTTCGCGCCGTTCCACCATGTTATTTTCACCGATGACGAACAAATACGTGTTATCACTTTCGAAGATGACGCTGAGTTCCGGAACGACGAGGGCGGATTCCCGGATTTCAACCACCAACTCCAGATTGGCAAACATGCCGGGACGCAGCCGGCCGTCTTCATTCGGAATGCGGGCTTTCATCAAAACCGTGCGCGTGGATTCATCCACTTGCGGTGAAATAAAATAAACAGAACCCGAAAACTGGTGCTCGGGCCATGCGCTGACCCGGACCTGAATTTCCTGGCCCATTTGAACCCGGCCGATGAAACGTTCCGGAATCCGGAATTCCGCCTTAATCGGGTCCGGATCGACAACCGAGGTCAGCATGGTGCCTTTGGTGATGAACTGGCCAACGCTGACATGCCGGGCTCCCACAATGCCGTCGAAGGGAGCGCGCACAGTGGCGTCGATCAGGTTTTCATGCGCCTGCTGCCGGGCCGCCTCACCGGCTTCCAGCGTGGCGATGGCTTCTTCGTATTCCTGTTCCGAGACGGCTTTTTGCTCAATCAGCTTTTCGTAACGCTGTTTCGACGTGCGGGCGAGTTTTAAATTCGCTTCGGCTTCGGCCAGTGCGGCTTCCAGCTTTTTGTGGTCGATGAGCATCAGGATGTCATCCTTTTTCACGGTCTGGCCTTCTTCAAAATGAATCTCTTCGACCTTGCCGTCAATTTCACTTTGAATCTGAACCTGCTCATTGGCGGCCAGATTTCCGACAATCGAAATTTTTTCACGAATCGGCATGTTTTCGACATGAAAGGCGACGACCGGAACCCCGCCGCCTCCGGGCCCGCCGCCCGAAGGGCCGCAAGATGCAAGGAGAAAGGAGGCGAGCGTTAACGAAAGGACGGACTGGAACTTAAATGGTTTCATGAGGGTTTCTTCTTTCCGTGAGTCATTTGGCGGATGGCCGCGATTGAGAAATCCGTAATGTGATGACTGAGCATATCAATGTCCGCAGGGGCATACCCCACATCCTTGAACAGCCGCTGGATGACGGGTTTTGAGTGTTCATAAAAAAGACACTGGCCGACAATGCTGAGACAGCAGCGGCGGATGACTTCCTCCGGCGTTTGGGCCGGCATCATCGAGCGCACAATGCTTTCCAGCCGGCTGCAGAGCGGCTGGATGGTACCGCGCGTCAAGGCATCCAGCGCTGGCGTCGGCTCCACCATTTCGCGCGCCATCAGGCGGCCATGCCACGCGAAGCGGCCTTTATCCAGCACCCGGTAGAGCAGGGAACGAATGAAAGCATGCAGGGAAGCACTGGAAGAAGCATTGGCCGGTAAATCCATATCCGGCGGATATTTTTCCAGAACGGCGGCGGCGCCATATTTCAGGACGGCGGTATAAAGTGCCTGCTTGCTTCCGAAATGGTAATTGACGGCGGCGACATTGGCGCCGGCTCGCTTGCAGATTTCGCGGACCGTGGTGTGCCGGAAACCCTTTTCGGCAAAAACCGCGCCTGCGGCCTCTAGCAATCGTTCATGGGTTTTGGCAGAAGCATGAGAACGTTTCATTTAAATAGAAGTTTAAAACAAGTGTTTGAATTTGTAAATGCCCGGCCGAGAGGAAATTACGGCTTATTCGGAGTAGTTCCCGGGGCGGGCGGCTTCGGGCGGTCCTTCGGGCAGCCCTGGGAGCAGCCGCCTTTCTGCCGCCTTTTGCGCAGGAAATAATAAAGAAGGTAACCGGCGGCCCCGGCAACCACGAGCAGGGCGAGAATTTCGCCGCCGTCCATATTATTCAAACCCCAGCAGTTTGCCGCCCTGGTACACGACAAAAGATCCGGTCCAGGCCAGAAGCGTCATGTAGAGCACCATGAACGCCGGCCAGCGCCAGCTGTTGGTTTCACGTTTGGCAATGGCGATGGTGGACATGCACTGGCAGGCGAGCACAAAAAAGACCATCAGCGAAATGGCAGTCAGCGGGGAATAAAGCGGTTGGCCCGTGGCAGGATTCACTTCACTCTGCAGGGCGGTGATGAGATCCATGGAGGTCTCGTCGGCGTCTTCGCCGACCTGGTAAGTAATGGCCAGCGTGCTGACCAGCACTTCGCGTGCGGCAAACGAGGCAATCAATCCAATCCCGATGCGCCAGTCAAAACCCAGCGGTTGAATGACCGGTTCAATTGCGTGACCGAGCCGTCCTGCAAAACTGGATTTGAGCTGGGCGCTGGCTTCTTCATTGGCGAGCACCGCCAGCCGCGCTTCCGTTTCCACTTCCGATGCGGCCGCACTGACGGTTTGCTGTTTTAACTGTTCATAATGCCGCGAAATTTCTTCGTTCTTTGGGTAGCTGACCAAAAACCACAGAATAATCGAGATGGCAAAAATAATGGTGCCGGCTTGAACCAGGAATTCCTTGCCGCGGTCCCACATGGTCAGCAGCACGCCGCTTAAATTCGGCACGCGGTAGGAGGGCAGTTCGAAAAGGAACGGCGTGTGAGCGCCTTTCAGCAAAGTCTTGCGAAAGATGGCCGCCATGCCAAGGCCGGCGGTCATGCTCAGCAGATACATGGCCAGAAGCGTGACGCCCTTGAGATTGAGCAGGCCGCCCATTAATGGCACGGACGGAATAAAGGCGGCAATCATCAGTGCATAGACTGGCATCCGGGCGCTGCAGCTCATGAGCGGCGCGACCAGAATTGTGGCGAGCCGGTCCTGACGGTCCTGAATCGTGCGCGTTGCCATAATGCCTGGAATGGCGCAGGCGAACGAACTGAGAAGCGGCAGAAACGCCTTGCCGTTCAGGCCGACTTTTTTCATGACGCGGTCCAGCACAAATGCCGCGCGTGCCATATACCCGAAGTCCTCAAGCAGCGCGATGAAAAAGAACAGCAGAAAAATCTGCGGAAGAAAGATGATGACATTGCCCACGCCGGCGATGATGCCGTCGACGACCAGGCTTTCAAACGCGCCATCCGGCAGCATTCGGGCGGCTGTATTTCCCACGGCTTCCACAGCGGAGGCAATCAGATTCATGGCCGGCTCGGCCCAGCTGAAAATGGACTGGAAGATGATCGACATCATCCCGATGAAAAAGACCCAGCCCCAGAACGGATGGGTGAGAGCGGCATCGATGCGGGCGGAGACGGTTTTAACCGGTTCCGAGGGATGGCGGATGACATCGGCCGCAATGGCGTCGACTTTCTGGTAACGTTCTTCAATGGAAAGCGTGTTGAAACCCCGCCCCAATGCGGCGGGACGATTTTGTTCCAGCGACGCCTCAATGGCGGCACCCAGTTCCGGAATCCCTTTTCCGCGGTGACCGACCGTGGTCATGACCGGCACGCCGAGAATGCCAGAAAGCCGGTTTGTGTCGATTTCTTTTCCATGCGCGGCGGCTTCATCCCACATGTTTAAAACGAGAATCGCCGGGATGCCGCACTCAAGCACCTGCATGCTGAAGTAGAGATTGCGTTCGAAATTATTGGCGTCGAGAATCAGAACCACGAGGTCCGGCCGGCGGGTTCCCGGCTGGCGGCCGGTCAGCACCTGTTCGACAATTTCTTCATCCAGGGATTGCGGCGTCAGGCTGTACGTGCCGGGTAAATCCAGAATCTGAACGTGCTGGCTCGGGCGCCCGGAAACATACAGCGGCCCCAGTTTTTTTTCGACGGTCACGCCCGGATAATTGGCGGTGATATGGCGCGAACGGGTCAGCGCATTGAAAACGGTGGTTTTTCCCACATTGGGATTTCCGACCAGCGCGACGGTGCGGGGAGTGGAAAGAGTGCCGGCGGACATGCTCAAATTCCGTTGGCCGGGCGAATGAGGATATGACTGGCATCAGCCCGCCGGATGGACAGGCGGTAGCCCCGCACTTCCAGTTCAATGGGGTCGCCGAAGGGCGCAAACCGCTTGATGCTGACGGCTGTCCCGGGGACTAGCCCGAGCTCCTTGAGCCGCGTCTGAAGCGAGCCGTCCCCGACGACGTTTTCAATGATGCCCTTTTCCTGGATTTTCATCTGGCTTAAAGCTTTAGAAGACACTGCTGCTCCTGAAAATTGGATGATTTGACGTGCCGCTCCAAGGCGGAGCCATGAAGGTCAATTCAGACATAATCTGAATTAAAAACGGAGGAATGTCAATAGCTTGCACAACTACTGATGAGAAAATAGGTTAGCCTAGAGAAGGTGGGGTCTCAGTAAAGTAGGTAGTTGGGCAAATCAGAGTTGCCTGATTGGGCGGGATGTGTATCATGCTGACATGACAGGAGGCAGGGCGGCTTAGGATGGAAAGCTTTCCCATGGAAAAACTGGTTACGTCTTCATTTCGCCTGGGGATTCTCGGAGGCGGACAGCTTGGCCGGATGCTGGCGCTGGCTGCTGCCAACTGGGACCTGCGGGTGTATTGTCTGGACCAAAGCGACCATGCGCCGGCCCGGAATTTATGCCATCATTTTCAAAAGGGTTCGATTACTTCTTTCGACGACGTCGTTTCTTTTGCGAAGGATGTCGATTTGCTGACGGTCGAATCCGACCATGTGAATGCCGATGCCCTGGCGTTTCTCGAAGAACAGGGCAAGAAAGTGTATCCGGAAAGCCGCACGCTTCGTGTGATTCAGGACAAGGGATTGCAGCGGCAATTCTGTCTTGAGAAAGGATTCCCGGTTCCCGCCTTTCAGCTATTTTCAACCCGCGATGACTTGTGCCGTGCGGTGGCGGAGAAAATCTGGAAGTTTCCTTTTATGGTCAAGGCCCGTTCGGCGGGCTATGACGGCAAAGGCGTTTTTCGGGTCCAGTCCGAAGCCGACCTTGCGAACCTGCCCGAATCCCATTTGGTCGCCGAAGCGGCGATTGACATTGCCAGAGAGTTATCCGTCATCGCCGTGCGCAATCGCGACGGTGAAATCCGCACCTATCCGCCCGCGGAACTGTTTATGGACCCGGGCGCTTATCTGGTGCGTCACCTGATTTCACCGGCGAATATTCCCGAAAGCCTGAGTCGTCAAACCAAAGAAATCGCGCAGGGCTTGATTGAAGCGCTGGATGTCAAAGGCCTGCTGGCGATTGAAATGTTTCTGGACCGCCAGGGGAAAATCTGGATTAACGAATGTTCGCCGCGTCCTCACAACAGCGGCCACCAGACCATTGAAGGTTCCATGACCTCTCAATACGAACAGCACCTGCGCGGCATTTTTAATCTGCCGCTTGGAAGCTGCGAACCCAAGATGCCGGCGGCGATGATTAACCTGCTGGGCGAACCCGGCAGTTCTGGACCCGTATGCTATGATGGCCTCACAAAATGCTTGAAGATGGAAGGCGTTAAAGTGCATATTTATGGCAAGAAGGAAACCAGCCCGCGGCGCAAGATGGGGCATATTACGGTTTTGAACACTTCCTACGAAGAGCTCGAACGCCGGGTCGAGGAAATTAAAAATCAGGTCAAAGTGATTTCATGGGCGGAAAAAGAAAAGCTCAAATAAGTATTATCATGGGGTCCGATTCGGATCTGCCGGTGATGAAGGAAGCGGCGGAAATTCTGGATGCCTTTGAAGTGGGCTATGACCTGACGCTGGTCTCGGCCCACCGGACGCCGGACCGTTTGATGACGTACTGCCGCGAAGCACATACGCGCGGCATTCAGGTGATTATCGCCGGGGCGGGCGGTGCCGCGCACCTGCCGGGCATGGCAGCCGCACTTTCGCCGCTGCCGGTCATCGGCGTTCCCATTCTTTCCTCGCAATCCATTGCCGGAATCGATTCGCTGCTTTCCATTGTGCAAATGCCCAAAGGCGTGCCCGTTGCTACCGTGGCCATTAATGGCGCCGCGAATGCCGGTATTCTGGCGCTGCAGATTCTCTGGTCGGGTGACGCCGAAGGATTGAAGAAAATCCTCGATTATAAAAATCAGCTGAAAGAAACCGTTCAGGAGAAATGCGTTCAACTGGAGAAGGTGGATTTTCGCGCCTATCTTGAGCAGTACATGCAGAAAAAGAAAAAGTAAAGCATGCTCGATAACTTACTGAATCCTGTTGTCCTCTTTTTTGTTCTCGGCCTCTTTGCCGGTCTCGTTAAATCGGATCTCAAACTTCCGCCGGCCCTCTATGAAAGTCTCAGCATTTATCTTCTGCTCGCCATCGGTTTGAAGGGCGGGATCCAACTCGCCAATGCGGATATGGCGGCCGCGGCACTGCCGGTGCTGGCCACGTTGCTGCTCGGCGGCGGCATTCCGTGCCTGGCTTATTTTATTCTGCGCAAAGCGGGCCGGTTCAGCCGTCCGGATTCGGCCGCCATTGCGGCGCACTACGGTTCCACCAGTGCGGTGACGTATGCGGTTTGTTTGAGCTACCTGCAGCGCTCGGCGATTTTCTATGAAGCGTTCACCACGCTGCTGCTGGTCATTCTCGAAGTGCCGGCGATTATTGTCGGTATTCTGATTGCCAAAGCGCGGGCGCAAGAGACCAAGCCCGATTGGGGAGCCTTGCTGCACGAAATCCTGCTGGGCAAAAGCATCCTGTTGCTGCTGGGCGGCCTGGTCATTGGTTTTATGGCGGGCGAGCAGCGCATGGCGCCGCTGGATAACGTTTTTCACGACCCATTCAAAGGCGCGCTGGCCTTTTTCCTTTTGGAAATGGGGCTGGTGACGTCCAAGCGGATTGATGCGCTCAAAAAAACCGGCGTTTTTCTGGCACTGTTCGGGGTTTCCATGCCGGTCATTTCCGGTTTGATTGCCTCGATCGCTGGAACCCTTTGCGGACTTTCTCCGGGCGGCACGGCGGTGCTGGCGACACTGGCGGCGAGCGCTTCCTATATTGCCGCGCCGGCGGCGGTTCGTATTGCCATTCCGGACGCAAATCCGACACTTTACTTAACCGCTTCTTTGGGCATCACCTTTCCGTTTAATATCATTGTCGGGATTCCGCTGTATGTCATGATGGCGGACTGGCTGAGCCGAATTTTTTAGGAGAACCTATGGAACAGTATGAAAAAATTCTTTTGACCGTCATCAGCGAAGCCGCGCTGGAATCGCAGCTGGAAAAAGTGATCCGGGATTCGGGGGCGGGCGGCTACACGATTTCCGACGTCCGCGGAATGGGGCATCAGGGATTGCGGTCAGGCGAGTTCGAACAGACGGGAAATATTAAAGTCGAAATTCTTTGCAATGCCGCCCGGGCCGAACGGCTCACCGAAGAAATCCGCAAACACTTTTTTAAGGATTACGCCGTGATTTTGTTTTCTTCGCGGGTTTCCGTTTTGCGGTCCGAGAAATTCCTTTAATCGCCGGCGTGCGATGCGGATGACTGGCCCGCCGGAGCCGGTCGGCGATGGCAAATCCGATTCCCGCTTCAGAACGGCACGGTTCGCTGAAAAGCACTTCCGCTTTTGATTCATCGACTTGCCGCAAGGCCGTAAACAGGCACTTCGCCGCTTCCTTCAAATTACCGGTTTCCGTCAAACTCCGGCAAAAGACTTTCCGGCCCGTGATTTCTGCCAATCGTTTGCGCGCGGGTTCTGCGGAGCCGAAGACCAGCAGCCCCAGCGTTTTCACGCGGTGGTTCAACTGCATCGCGTTGGATTTTAGTTTTTGAACCGGAGCGGGGAGGACGGTCAGCGGTTTGACCGGCGCATAATGCGAAGCCAGCATGCCGGGCGCCGGCTGCGCTTTCGTTCCGGAAGTTTTTCCCGCGAGTTGAATTTTTTTTCCCGCCAGTTTCTTAATTTCGTTTAACGCGATGCCGCCCGGCCGCAGAAGCGTCAAACTGCCGGATGGATTCACCGCCACAATCGTGGATTCCAGTCCGATTTCGCATGGCCCGCCATCGAGAATCAGTTCGATGCGGCCGCCAAGTTCCTTGAAGACATGCCGGGCGGTCGTCGGGCTGATGCGGCCGAACCGGTTGGCACTCGGCGCCGCCAGCGGCATTTTGGCTTCGCGGATTAACGCCTGCGCCACGGGATGACGCGGCATCCGCACCGCGACTGTATTCAGGCCGCTCGTGGCCAGGTCCGGCACCGCGGAACCTTTGGGAAGCACCAGCGTCAGCGCCCCCGGCCAGAGCTTTTGTGTCAGGCGGTCCACCAAATCCAGGGCCTTTTGGGAAAGAGAAGCGGGATCCATGAGCCGGAGTGCTTTCAGCTGGTCCAGCGCCGAGGCCCCCGGCTGCGGTGCCAGATGCAGAATCAACGGGTCAAAAACGGGCCGTTCTTTTACACTGAAAATCCGGAGCAGGGCCTCCTCACGGAACGCCGCTCCGGCCAGGCCGTACACCGTTTCCGTCGGCATGCCGACCACGCCGTCCCGGCGCAGAACCCGCGCCGCCTGCGAAATCGACTTAAGAGTAGGCGAAAGAATGCGAGTTATCATCGGCGGGGACAGGGGACTGATTTCCGGATTTATTTTTGAGAAAAAATGGGGTCCCTGGGGCTCCTCACTGCGAAGAATTCCGCGGTGCGCACCTTTGTTTTTTCAAGACCATTCTATAGCATCTTTCAGCATCGCCGCATAGAGATTTTGTTCGGCGAGCGTCCGGAACACCTAACCGAAATTGACACCATCGACCAGAAAATATGGGAAAAGCATCAAACCTATCTCAAACGTCTGGAAGACTACCCACTGAAGAAAGCCGAGTACTATTTGACCCTGAAACGTTCAAAAGGTGTGAACACGGTCAGGGAATTGGCTGAAATCACAGGGGAGGACTGGTCTTATATTGCCAAGGTGTTACGAACGCTTGAATTGCCGAAGCAGATAAGGGACTTTTTATTAAAAAACCCTTTTCCTGAGATCTTGAAACAATTACATCTGCGAGCATTACTTGAAATTGTCCGTCTGCAAGGAGAAGAAAATCAGTTAATCCTATTTCGAGAAAAGCTGAGGTCTATTTTGATTGACACGGGACAACCATAGCCTCGAAAGTGCGCGTGTGATTACTTCCGCTCCTTTGAATCAGGCAAGAAAGTCAATTCGAGGCAACTTCTAAAAAATATTCGTCAGACCGATTAAGCCTTTCACTATCTGAAGACCGGCAGAATCGTGAACGCTTATCAGCATCTTTAGATAATCGTGACACTTCATTTGTCTGCGCACTGTTGTTATTTGAGGAAGAGAATTCTCTGTGCTTGTGCAGGTTCCACGAAAACAAGAGCATACTGATCGAGGGGGAGACGGCATCCCGGTCTTTCTCACATAATGTCATTAAGTAATCCATTTCATGCTCATTAGCTCTGACGAAGGATTTGATTTTGGCGATTAATTTATTCATTTGTCACCTCATTGGTTTTACATCCGTTATGACTTAAAGTTGGGATCGTAAGCCATATAGCATTTTATAAAGATCAGTTTGCCTATAGTTAGCCGAAACCTTACAAAAATGTATAGTTCAGCCTCGGTGCCAAGAGCCGCATTTGTGCTAAAATCTTCTATTTTTAAAGGATGGCTATGCAGAATCTAAAATGTCTTTTACTTAGTGCTGTCTGCTTTTTCTGTGGATACGCTGCGTCTCTTTCGTGGGCTGAGGAGATTGCGGTTTTGAACGAAGTGAAAATTACTTTGGTACAGGCTATTCAGGTTGCGGAGGAGCATCTCCATGGCCAGGCCATTGAAGCCAATCTGGATGAGGATAGCTTTAAACCGACTTATGAAATCAGTGTGGTCAAACAGGGGCGTATCTATGATGTCAGGGTGGATGGTGTAACTAGGGAAATTCTCGATTCAAGAGAGGATACAAATGGTCATTAGGGAAAGTTGTACGAAAAAATGAAACTGCTACTTGTTGAAGATGATCAGGATACCGCAGATTATATCATTCGCGGATTTCA
>CAZGID010000036.1:0-16808 GCA_964526065.1 uncultured bacterium | reverse complement strand
GTCGGCGGGGTGGCCATTTCCTTCTATCAAAAGAAAGTCATTCAGCCCCGGCACGTGTTCCGCCAGATCGTATTAATGGGCGTTGATTCGCTCAGCATCATCTGCCTGGTCGGGACGGCGGTCGGCATGGTGCTGGCCCTGCAGGGCGGCTATCAGCTCAAGGAATTCGGTGCGGTGCTGTATACCGGCAGCCTCGTCAGTGTTTCGGTGACGCGGGAACTGGGGCCGCTGGTAGCGGCGATTGTGATTACGGGCCGGGTGGGCGCGCGCATGGCGGCCGAACTGGGCACGATGAAGGTGCAGGAAGAAGTCGATGCGCTGACCACGATGGGGCTCAATCCCATCCGCTATCTGGTGATTCCGCGCTGTCTGTCGCTTGTGATTGTGCTGCCCTGTCTGACGGTCATTGCCGACATCATGGGGATGTTCGGCGGCTTCCTGATCGGCGTGCTCGGGATGGGAATCAATCCCCACTTATATATGAAGGTCAGTATTGATGCCCTCGTCCTCAAAGATATTTTTATGGGGCTTTTCAAAAGCGGGATTTTTGCTCTGATTATTGCCCTCATTTCGTGTCACGAAGGTCTTTCCGTTGACGGCGGCGCCGAGGGTGTCGGCCGTTCCACCACGCAGGCCGTGGTGCAGTCCGTGATTCTGATTATTGTGATGGACTGCGTTGCGACCGGTGTTTTCATGTACGTGCTGCCCTGATTATGAGCAAGCCGAAAAAAGAATCTGAAAAACCCAACGGCGACGAAAATATCATTGTCGTGCGCGATCTCGTGAAGAGTTTCGGCGACCGCACGGTGCTGGCCGGCATCAGCTGCGAGATTCCGGCGGGAAAGACCACGGTCATTATGGGCGGATCGGGCTGCGGCAAGAGTACTTTTCTGCGGCATTTGATCGGTCTGCATTCGCCGAATTCCGGTGAGATCTGGATCGACGGCGAAAATATTGTCGGCATGCCGGAGAAAGGCCTCAACGGCGTCCGCCGCAAATTCGGGATGCTGTTCCAGAGTGCCGCGCTTTTTAATTCCATGTCGGTGGCTGAAAATGTGGCGCTTCCGCTGCGCGAACACACCGACCTGCCGGATGAAATTATTCAGATTATCGTCAAAGTGAAGCTGGAGCTCGTCGGGCTGACCGGCTTTGAGCATTTCATGCCGCATCAGATTTCAGGCGGGATGAAAAAGCGCGTGGCGCTGGCGCGGGCGATTGCGCTGGATCCCAAGATTGTTTTCTACGACGAGCCGGGAGCGGGGCTCGATCCGATTACCGCCAGCATGATCGATCAGTTGATGATGGATCTCAGCCGCAAGCTGCGGATCACCTCGGTCTGTGTGACGCATGAAATGAAGAGTGCGTTCCGCATTGCCGACCAGATCATTGTGCTGCACAAGGGCAAAGTGCTGGAAGTGGGCACGAGCGAGCAGATCAAGAATTCCAAGAATCCTTACGTTCAGCAATTCATTAACGGAGAGCCGGAAGGGGCGATTCCGTTGAAACAGACCAGTGACGCCTATCTCAAAGGGCTTCTGGAAACTTAACCGGAGGGAATTATGGCAGCGTATACCGACGCGGAAGTCAAATCAGGCATTTTTATTACGTTGTCTCTTGTTTTGCTGGCAGGACTCATCGTGATCATCGGCCGGCTGATGGCCGGGGATACGCATGACTACTCGGTCCGCTTTGGTTATGTGAACGGCCTCGAAATGAATGCGCCGGTTTTTTATGCCGGGCATGAAGTCGGCAAGGTGACTTCCATTTCGGTGCTGGAAAATGAAGACCGGCCGATTCAGGTACAGGTCAGTGTGGCGCGCAATGTGAAGCTGCGCGATGACAGCCGGGCCTACATCGATACCCTGGGGATGATGGGGGAGAAATTTGTGGAATTGACGCCCGGCAGCACGGCTTCGCCGGAGCGGGATTCCAAAAATGAAATTGAGGGAACAGATCCCATTCCGATGCACCGGCTGGTGAGCAAGATGGATCTTCTGGCCGACCGGATGGATGAATTGACGACTTCACTGAATCCGATGATGACGCGGCTGGATGAACTGCTGGCCGAATCCAAGGATGATATTACGGGCCTGATCGAAAATCTCAACGGAGTTTCGGGCAATGTTCAGGAGCTCACCGGCAGCAATGAGCTGGCGGAGACGCTTGAGAACCTGAATGAAACCTCGGCCAATCTGCGCGACATGACGGCGGAACTCAAGGCCAAGCCCTGGAAACTGCTCAAAAGCGGCGAATAATCCTTCCGCATGACGCACCGCACGCTGCTGCGACCGCGATGGATGTACCTGGCGGCTGCCGTGCTGGCACTTCTCTTTTATTTTCTTCATCTTCTCGGCTGGATTGATTTTCAGGAACGGCGCGCGGCCGATTTGCGGCTGCATTGGCGCGGCGAGCGCCCCGCGCATGCTTCCATTGTGGTAATCGAAATTGATGATGCCAGCCTGGAGGCTTTCGGCGAATGGCCGTGGAAGCGCAGCCGCCACGCCGCCCTCATCGAGCTGGTTTCCCGGTATGATCCCGCGGCAGTTTTTTTTGATGTGCTGTTCACTGAAGCTTCCGCGCCGGAGGAAGATGCGGCGCTGGCGCAGTCGGTCCGCCAAAACGGCCGGGTTCTTTTGCCTTTCTTTTATGTGCGCGAGGCACCGTTTGAAGCGGTCCGGCCGCTGACGGAGCTCGTACAAGCGGCTGCGGCAACAGCCTATGTGAATATGGAACCGGATGCCGACGGCGTTATTCGCCGGTTCCGTGCCTGGCTCAAGACGCCGGAGGCCGTCTACCTTCATCCGGCGCTGGCTCTGGAAGGGCTTGCGGATGCCGCCGCGCCGCCGCGCTGGAATCGTCTGCCGCGGGATAAAAAGCATCAAGTCTGGATTGCTTATCCCGGCGGCCGGGAATCGTTCCGGCGAATTTCGGTGCGTGAACTCTTTGCCCTGGAAGAGAAAGGCGAAACCGTCGCGCTGGAAAATCTGTTGCGCGATAAACTTCTCCTGATCGGGCACACGGCCACCGGCACCACGGATTTGCGCACGACACCCTTCGGGATTTCCGTGCCCGGTCTTCATATCCAGGCCAGCGCGCTGGATACTTTGCTGACCCGCCGTTTTATTTACCCGCTGCCGTGGCCGGCCGAAGCGCTCGTTCTGGTCTTTCTGGCGCTTGTCGCGGCCCGCTTTTCGCGGTTCTCCAAAATCCGCTATGCGCTGGCGGCCTTTGCCGGGCTTCTCATCGGATATTTGCTCCTCAACGGAACACTCTATCTTCTCGCCGGGCTTTTGCTGCCTTTTTACCTGGCGCTGGCCATAATGCTGGCCGTGTTTGCCGCCGGCGGGATTCTGCAATTTCTCGAAAGCCGTTTTCAATCCGAGCTCATGCAGAATGAGCTCGGCATGGCGGCCCGGCTGCAGATGCAGTTTCTGCCGCCGGCGCGGGCCGAAATGCCCGGGCTGGATCTGGCCTTTGACTGCCGCTTTCTTAAAAGTGTCGGCGGCGATCTTTACGATTGGGCGGAACTGGCGCCGGGACAGGTGGCGATGGCGCTGGGGGACGTTTCCGGGAAGGGCATGCCGGCTGCGCTTTATATGGCGCGTGCGATCAGTGAATTCAGGCGCGAGCGGCGTCCCGAGGCGCGGCCGTCTCAAGTTCAGTCGGCGGTGAACCGGCATTTGTCGGAAGATTCCGGCGGTATGTTTTTGACTTTCTTTTATGCGATTGCCGATTCGGCCCGCCGCAAAGTGTTTTTTTCCAGTGCCGGCCATGGCCCGGCGCTGTTCTACCGGGCGGCAACGCAGACCGCCGAATGGGTGGAAGCCGGGGAAGGCAGCCCGCTGGGACTCTTTGACGGCATGGAATTCACGGAAGCCGAGACAACGGTGGCGCCGGGTGATATGCTGATGGTGGTCACGGACGGCATTACGGAATGGCGCGGCGCGGGCCGGGAAATGTACGGCAACGAGCGGCTGCGTCAGTTTCTGGAAGAGGCCGGCCGGGAGGGCCGCTCGGCCGGGGAAACCGTCCAGGCGCTTTTTGCGGCGCTGGAAGTCTTTGGCCGCGAGGCACCGCATGATGACCGTACGGTTTTATGCGCGAAATTCAAATAAGGAGACGGCGATGAAAAAATGGATTTCCTTGCTGATATTGTGTTTGTTTCTGCTGCCTTCGGCAGCCCTGCGGGCTGAAACGCGGGAAGTGGCCACCACAGGGGATTATCTGGCGGCGATCGGCACCAAACTGGGCCGGGGCGTGACCAATGTCCTGACCAGTCCCGCTGAAATTCCGTGTACCATGGCGGTGGATATGGAAGGGCAGCCGGTCGAAGGCTTTTTTACGGGGCTCGGCAAGGGAACGCTCTTTATGCTGCGGCGGATTCTGGTTGGCGTCACGGAAATCGGCACGTTTATCATTCCCATGGAGCGCGATCTGGCTCCGGTTTGTCATGAGCCGCTCTAAAAAGGCCGCTTCAGCCCGGCTGCGGGTGGCTTCGGCGCCGGAGGTGAAGGCCTTGCCGGCGGCTTTGCGGCGCGAACTGCGGCGCGGTGCCACGGTGATTTATCTGGAATACACGGCTTCGCTTTCCAAAAAGGCGGCCCGGGATACCATTCCGGCGATCATTGAGCAGATGAAGCTGAAATATTCCGAACTCGACATTCATTTCATTCCCACACCTTGACGCATGCAGGCGAATCGAACATAATAGCCCAGCGCATTTCCCAAATTTCCATTTAAAGGAGCCCTCCCTCATGTTTCTGAACGGAAAAAAATCGTTTTGGGATTCCAAGAAAAAAAATTCTGAAGTGTCTGCCCGCTGGGCCGTTGTCATTTTAAAACCGCTGCATGATCAAATCCGCCACGGTCTTGTCGAAAGTCTTTGCCGTCATTTTGATATGGCCGTCGAAGAAGCCGAGAACGTGGTGTTGAACACGCCCAATATTCTTTTCGATGAACTGACTCAGGAAGCCGCGGGGCGCGTGAAGGACCTGTTTCGCGAAACCGGAGCCGAGATGTTTATTACGGATGATGCGGTGGTCAAAAGCAAATGCTACCGCACGGTGTGGCCTGAAACGCCGGATCTGGCCTGGCTGGAAGCCGAGCCTTCCAATGGCAAGGCCGAGAGTAAGAAAGAGCCGTTCGAAATGCCGGCCGAAGAGTTTTTCCCGGCGGCCGATGCGGCATTGAAGCAGGGCACGGAGGATGCGCTGCCGGAACTGGAAGAGGAGAGCGAACTTCCTGCGGAATCCTCTCTCTTTGGTTCTTCGAACGAAGAGGAAGAAGAAGAGGAAGAAGAGGCGCCTGCGGCGGAACTGCCGCAGCCGGAATCCGTAACGGATTCCTCTTTTATTTTTTCCCGCAAGGAAAGCGGGGAACTCAAGAAAGAATTCGATGAGTGGAAAGAACGTTATGAAGCCTGGAAGAAGTCCTTTGAGGGGATGTCCCGGGACCTCGAACGTTTGCGCGAAGACCGCCGCGAGCTGCATGAAAGCGTAGAAGAAACGCGGACGGTGATTCAGGACCGTGAGACCCAGATCGAAGCGCAAAAGAACTTGATGCAGGGGGTCGAAGCGCATTACCGCAAACTGCAGGAAGAATTTTCTCAGAATCGCACGGATTTTGAGCAGCGCATGGCCCGTCTGGATCAGGAAGTGGCGGCCTGGAAAACTCAGGCGTCGGATCTGATGACGCGTCTGGTATCGGTTGAAAAAGAGAAGGGCAGCCTGCAGCATTCCTTTCAGAATCAGCGGCAGCAGTACGAAGGGCTGGAACGGGAATACTACGCCGCCCGCGCGGATTTCGAACGCAAGGTGACGGAATCGGCCCAGGAAGTGCAGCGTTGGCGCGAGCAGGCGGAGCATACGGCCGGCCGGATGAATGAAATGGAAGCGTCACGGCAGCAGCTGGAAAAGACACTGCAGGAACAGCAAATCCGCTATGCCAAGCTGGAAAAGGAATATCGCGAATCCCGCCGTCTGGCCAAGATGAAGGCCGGATTGACGGCCGAAGAGTTTGCGGTCTGGGAAGAACGGGAAAAGCGGATGACTGAAAAGCTGGAATTGCTCGAAAAGATGCAGAATCAGGTGGTGCAGGATCTGGAACGCCGCCGGGCGCGGGATGAGGAATGGCAGAAGCAGGCCCGCAAGCTGGATCAGGGGCTCAAGGCGCTGGCCAAGACGCAGGAGAAAATCGAAGCGCTCTTTGGAAAGCCGAAAAAGACAACGAGGAAAAAGGCGTGACGGAGGAAAAAGCCCCTTCGCTGCGGCCTTACGGACGCCACATTCTGGTTTGCACCGGTCCGCGGTGTGCTCCGCAGGTTTCCGAAGAAGTCTATCAGCATCTGAAGGAAAAAATCCGTGAAAAGGGCCATCATGAGGGGCCTGACCGGATTAACCGCAGCCAGTGCCACTGTTTCGGTATTTGTCAGGGTGGTCCGCTGGCGGTCGTTTATCCGGAAAAAGTGTGGTACCACCACGTGACGAAGGAAAAGGCGGACCGGATCCTGGAAGAGCACCTGATCGGCGGCCGTCCGGTGGCCGAATACAGCTTTCCGGCTCGCGAAAATTCCTAGTTTTTTGGTCAGGATGACCAAAAATGCATCATCCTGAGCGAAGAGCCGGTTCCCTTCCCAGTTGCGCCTTGACGCTTGCTGACCCCCCGCTTACAATACGAACCAACCCGGGTTTCCGGCAGTAAGGAGATCTTCCATGAGCATGCCAGCAGAACGGGGCGAATCGTCCCCGCCAGCCAGGGACAGCGATATTCAAGACGCAAAGTTTTTTGCGGCCATTGGTTACATCCACATTCTCTGTTTTGTGCCGCTGTTGCTGAAGAAGGGCAACAAATTTGCGCAGTTTCACGGCAAGCAGGCGCTGGTGCTTTTCATTCTCGAAGTGGCGGCCAGTATTCTGAAAGTCGTTCCTGCCCTGGGAGATCTCGTTTTTACTGTTGCGTTTGTCGTCTTCGGTATTCTTTCGCTTGTCGGTATTCTGAAAGTTCTGATGGAAGAATACTGGGAAATGCCGCTGATTTACGACATCGCCGACCGGATTAACCTGTAATCCTGCGCTTTCGAGCGCCTTTTGAGGTGTCCCTTATGCTTCTCGGAAACAAAAAGTCTCAGAAAAAAGATCAAAACTGGTGTCTGATTCTCAATCCGCTTTATAACGAAATCGACAAGCGTAAAGTGTCCCGGCGGATTTCAGAATCTTTCGGTCTTTCGGGTGAAGAATCCGATGATCTGGTCAGCAATACGCCGATTATTCTATTGGATAATCTCAGTCATGATATCGCCACTCAAGTGAAGGAATATTTTCGTCCTACCGGCGCCGAATTACTACTGACCAATGATGTTTATCTGAAGCGTAAATGCTACCGGACGGTGTGGCCGGAAGAGCCGACCCTCGATTTTCTCAAGCCCGAAGACATCGCGCCTGAAGCCGCGGAAGAACCGGCTGCAGAATCTGAAACGGAAGAATCCTCCCAGTTACTGCATCCGGATGAAGCTCTCACGGAAATGCGTTCCCTGCGCGAGCACGTGGAACACCTTAAAGAAGAAAAGGCAAAGAGTGCCGCTGCGCGTTCGGAAACAGACGGGGAACTGGTTCGTGAATTAAACCGGGTCAAGCGCGAGCGGGACATGTGGCGCGAAAAGTACGATACGCAGCGCCGGACGGCCGAAAAGCTGGGCTGGGAACTGGCTACGGCGCAGGAAAGTGCCTCTCAATCCGATCAGAATGGCGCTTTGATGGAAGAAGTTGAAAAACAGAAGGCCCTGGCGGCTGCCGAAAGAGAAAAGTTTGACGAATTGAAAGAAGAATACCGGCAGGCGCGTTCGGTTTATGAAGAGAAGCTTTTGCGTTTACAGCAGGATTTGCTGAGCTGGAAAGAACGAGCGACGGAGCTTGAAGAAGACAACGCTGGCCGCCGGCAGGAACGCGAAGCCCTGGAGCAAAAGCTTCAGGAGCAGGAAGAGAAAATTGCCGGTTCGCTCAAGCGGTACCAGATGATTGAAACCGAATTTCAGCAGTTGAAGCAGGCGCGCACCGATAAACAGGATGAATTGCGGCGCCGCGAGCTGAAAATGGCGGAGCTGGAAGCAGCCGAAAGTGAATTGCAGGCTCAGTTAAAAGAAGAGCAGGAGCGTTATGCGCTTCTGGATCACCGCTATGCCGAATTGCAGGATCAGTTCGACAGCCGGGTGGAAGAAGCCGAGCAGAAAGCCCAGGATCTGGCCGAGAAGGTACGTACACTGGAAGCCAGTCAGGCCCGCCTGATCGACGAGATCGAAAGCCGCAGCGGTGAGGCGGAAAACTGGGAGGAGAAATCCCGGGAATTCGAATCCACCATTCGTGAATTGCAGGATTCCCATGAAAAGCTCGAGAAGATGCTTCGGGTCAATCTCAAGCAGCTTGAGAACCGGGAGAAAGAGCTGGAATTGAGCCGCCGCCAGTTGCGCGAACTGCAGACTTACCGGGAACAGCAGGAAGTCATTCAGAAGCGCAACCAGCTTGCCAGTGAACTGGCTGAGAAGGAAAGCAAGCTCAAGCTGCTGGTGGATGAACAGGGACGCATCGAAACCGAAATCCGCGAGCGCGAAGAGCGCATCGGCCGAATTTTGGCCGAGCAGGAAAAGGTGGAAAAAGAAATTCTGGATGGCAAACAGGCCAACCGGCATTACCTTGAGCAGCTCAAGAAAGAAAAAATGCCGAAGCTGCGTTCGGCCCGTATTCGCCGTCCGGCTGACGAAGAGCCGGGCCATGAATCCGAATCCGATGATTGAATTGATTTTGAACAAGATCAAGGTCGATGAAACCCGGAATGAACAGGTAATCGTCTTCCGTGAAAAGGATGGGACGCGTTACCTGCCCGTGGTCATTGGCCTTTCAGAAGTGAATGCGATCAAAATGAAGCTGGGCGGCATCAAACCGCCCCGTCCGTTGACGCATGATTTGCTTCTGAATACGATCGAAGAGCTGGGAGCCAAGGTGAATGGGATTGTGATTGACCGTCTCCAGCACAATACCTTTTACGCCAAGTTGAAATTGCAGCGCAATGGCAGTGAAGTCACGGTCGATGCGCGTCCTTCGGATGCCGTGGCGCTGGCTTTACGTGCCAATGCGCGGATTCATGTGGCGGACGAAGTATTGAGCGAAGCCGGAGTGAACGAAGTCTGAACTTATTTCGAAGACCATGAACCAAAGAAAGACAATCGTCTTTGCTTTGGTTTTTTTTATCCCTGTCAGGAAGGAAGCGAGGAATTATGACGACGAAAAGCTGTGACGTAGCGATTATCGGGGGAGGCGGCGCCGGATTGACGGCGGCTCTTTATACTTCCCGCGCCAAATTATCCACGATTCTTCTGGAAAAACTGGCACCGGGCGGCCAGATTGCATTGACGGACCTGGTGGAAAATTATCCGGGATTCCCGGAAGGTATTCTCGGGCCGGATATTTCGATGCGGATGGAACAGCAGGCAACGAAATATGGCACGGAAGTACTCTATCAGGAAGTGAAAGAAGTCCGCCGGAAGGACAAGCGCTTTGAAATTCAATGTGCGCAAGGCGTTGTCGATGCCGGGGCCGTGATTCTTGCTTCCGGCGCTTCCTTCAGAAAACTGGGAGTCCCGGGTGAAACGGAATTGACGGGTAAAGGGGTTTCGTATTGTGCGACTTGTGACGGTGCTTTCTTCAAAGATAAGGAAATTGTCGTGGTGGGCGGCGGCGATTCCGCCATGCAGGAAGGGATCTTTTTAACCCGTTTTGCCACCAAGGTGACGATTATTCACCGACGTGACAAGCTGCGGGCCAGCCCGATTCTGCAGGAGCGGGCGAAAGCCAATGAAAAGATCCACTTTATCTGGGATACGGTGGTGGAGAAAGTTCAGGGAGATAAAAAAGTCAGCGGGGTCGTACTTAAAAACGTGAAATCGGGTGAGACCCGCGATTTTGCCACGGACGGAATTTTCATTTTCATCGGCCATGATCCGAATACGGCCTTTCTTAAAGGATTTGTGGAACTGGATGAGCATCAGTATGTAAAAGCTGCCGAGGGCCTCAAGACTTCCGTCCCGGGCGTCTTTGCGGCCGGCGAGATCCGGGCCGGTGCTGTAAAGCAGCTGGTGAGTGCTTGCGGGGAAGGCTGCGAAGCGGCGCTGGCGGCCCAGGCTTTTCTCGAGCATCAATGAAAACCCCCCGTCCCCGAGCACTTGGCTCCGGGATTTTTGTCCTGATTTTGGGGCTTGTCTGGGGCTGTTTCTTGACGGGATGTGAATTGCCGGGTCAAAAACTGCAGCAGGCTCCTGATTTTACTCTGCCGTCTCTCGATCCATCCAAAGAGCCCGTAACCCTTTCAGAGTTTGTTCAATCCTCTCCCGTATTGCTCGTTTTTTGGGCGACCTGGTGTCCGGCGTGTGTGGAAGAAATCGAGCAGCTGAATGAATGGGAAAGTGCGTATCCCGATACCGAATTGCGGATTCTGTCCGTGAACGTAGGGGAGGATGCGGCGACTATTGAGGTGTTTCTGAAAGATTATCCGATTCACTATCCGGTGCTGCTGGATCGCAACAGTGAAGTTACAGAAAGCTATGATTTGATGGGCCTTCCGGTCTCCCTTTTTCTTGCCAATAATCGCGAAATTCTCTATTATGGATTCGGCCTGCCATCCAATCTGGACAAGCTTTTGCGCCAGGTAAAGGAGAGCAGCGTATGAAAGGAGATTCATTCATGGGGAATAACCGGGAAGGCGATTTTGAGCAAAGTATGGAACAGTTGATCAAATTGCTGAAGAAGATCATGAAGCATCACCCGGATCCGAATCAAATTTCACGTCTGCAGTCATTGTTCCGCGATAAAGGTATCAATATCAATCTTTGCTTCTTTAACTTTTTTCCTGTCACCGAGGAAGAAATGGATGAAATAGAGGATCTTTGCGATCCTTTTTTTCAGGATGACCTTCGCAAGAGCGAAGAGATGACGACGGATCTCAGTGCGGACGACCTCGAATTTCTTCGCCGTCACGGCATCCGTTTTTAATCCCGGCTTTTTCATGAAGCCTATTTCTCTTTCCCTTATCTTCATCGCCTGTCTCTCGTTTCTACAGCCTCTGCCCGTGTATGCGGTTTTTGGTGTCGATGAAGAACAGGTCCGTGAAAAAGTCATCCTGGACGGTCCCTATGATCATTCCGCGCTGGATCAGTTTTTAAAACAATACGTCAATGCCCAGGGGGATGTGGATTATGCGGCGGCCAAGGCGGACCCTTCGCTTTTAAAGCAATATATGAATCAGTTGGCCGGGCTTCCTTTTCACGAGTTTGAAGGCTGGCCGCGTGAAGAACAGCTGGCGCTTTGGCTGAATGCGTATCATGCGGGATTACTTTATGCGATTTTGCAGGATTATCCCATTTCGACGGTGAATGATATTCCCGGTTTCTGGGAAGAGACCGCAGTCCATATCGGGGTTTATGGTTATTCGCTGAACCGCATTCGCGAAGAGCAGCTGATTGACAGTTTCCGGGACGAAAAGATTTTGCTGGCGCTTTCGTGCGCCGCAAAAGGATGCCCCCCAATGCCGCGGGAGGCGTTTACCGGACCCCGGGTGGAGGGGCAGTTGTATCTGGCCGCGCGTTCTTTTGTCAATGATCCGCGTTTCAATGAAATCAATCCGGAAGAAAAGCGGGTCCGGCTTTCCCGCTTGTTTAAGTGGCATGCCGAATCCTTTGTTCTGGATTTCGGATCGACGGATCATTTGCAGGATCTTGAGCCGGCAGAAGGAGCCGTGCTTTCCTTTGTGGCTTACTATCTCAATGATCCGGCTAAACTGGAGTTCCTTGAACGCCGGAATTACCGCATCAAATACGGCGAAATGGACTGGTCCTTGAATGACCAGGCTCTCGCACCCGCCGGCGGAAGATGAAGAAATTCCGTCTGGCTTTGATTCAAGTCAATGCCGGCCGGGACTGGAAAAAGAATCTGGCCCGGATCGACCGGCTCTGCCGCGAAGCGCTTTCCCGGCCCACCGATCTGATTGCACTTCCCGAGACCTTTGCAAGCCGCGACCGGCCGTCCCGGCTTGCCTGGCATGCCGGGGAGGTGACCCCGCAAATTATTCAGCACTTTCAAGCATGGGCCTGTCGTTCCCAAACGGCTTTTCTGCTGGGCTCTGTGGTGGAACCCTCCGCTTCGGACCGGCGTTTTTACAATACCTCGATTTTGATCGACGAGCGTGGGAAAGTGGCGGCGCGGTATCGCAAGATTCATCTTTTCGATATCGGGTTGAAGGGGCGCGTCGTGACCTCAGAATCCCGTCATATTCGGCCGGGGCGGCGGATTGTGATCGCCAAGGTGAAGGGAGTCCCGTTAGGACTTTCCATTTGTTATGATTTGCGCTTTCCGGAACTTTACCGGCAGCAGGCCCGCCAGGGCGCCCGTATTTTGCTGGTTCCCGCCAATTTCACTTATGAAACCGGGAAAGCGCATTGGGAAACGTTGCTGCGGGCCCGTGCGATTGAAAATCAGGCCTTTGTCGCCGCGCCCGGCCAATCGGGCACGCACCCGGTGACAGGGATCCGCAGTTGGGGCCATTCGATGGTCATCGATCCGTGGGGTAAGGTGTTGAAAAAGGCAGGCGCCAGGGGAGAAAAGGTGCTGCGTCTGGAGCTGGATTTGGCCTCTCAGGAGAGGCTCCGGCGCGATTTTCCTGTCCTGAAGCACCGCCGGCTTCCGTAACCCTTTTTCTGACCATCACTTAGCCTGGTAAGAAAAGCTCCTTGACACCCAGGGGTGATTTACCTAAGATATCGGTCTTTCTTAACTTAGGAGCTATTCCAATGAGTACGTATGCCATTATTGAAACCGGGGCCAAGCAGTATCGCGTGGAACCCGAGACCGTCCTGGATGTCGAGTTGCTCGACCTGGATGGAGAACAAAAAGAAGTTACCTTGGATAAAGTCCTTCTGGTTCGTAACGGAGACGCCGTGCAGGTTGGGACGCCGGTCGTCAAAACCGCCAAAGTTATCTGCGATCTCATTGGAACGGTGCGCGGCCGCAAAGTGGTGAGCTACCGCTACCGCCGCCGCAAAGATTCTCAGAAAATCCGCGGACACCGGCAGACCTATACGCGTTTGAAAGTCCGGGAAATTCAGGCCTGAGGCCTCAGAAAAAGGAAGCGCATTCATGGCACATACAAAAGCACAGGGAAGTACAAATAACGGCCGCGACTCAAATTCGAAACGGCTTGGAGTTAAAGCTTACGGCGGTCAGTTCGTTACGGCCGGCAGCATTCTCGTTCGTCAGCGGGGTAACCGTTTCCGCCCGGGATTTTTTGTGGGGCGCGGCAATGACTTTACGCTGTTTGCCAAGAAAAACGGAATCGTTGAATTTCGTTCCAATCGTACGGTTCACATCATTCCGTCGGAAGCGGCAGCGGCCTAAGCTTTCCGGAATGTTTGGCGGCTCCTTGCACAGCAGGGAATCCGGCGCATGATTGAGGAAGATTCATCCGAACGCATTATCCGACAGAAAGTTAAAGTTAAAGGCTAAAAGGCAATTTTGCTTTTTAGCCTTTTTTTTTTGAATCCAGCTGGCTTATGATCGATCAAATTCACATTCTGGTTCAGGCGGGTGACGGCGGGCATGGCTGCGAAAGTTTTTTTCGCCGGACCGACCGGAAAAATGTCCCCAATGGAGGCAATGGCGGCCATGGGGGAAATATTGTTTTTCGGGCGGAAGCGTCGGCGCCGGCGATTGCCCAGTTTCAGTTCAAGCGGCATGTCATTGCAGAATCGGGCGGCCACGGCGGCAGCAATAAAAAACGCGGTCGGAACGGCAAAGATCTGGTTTTTGCGGTGCCTGTCGGGACAACGCTTCGTAACCGCAGCCGCAATCTGGTCATCCGGGAATCCATGGCGGAAGGTGAGGAAGTGATTGTGGTAGCCGGCGGACAGGGAGGCAGCGGTAATGCAGGCGGGAAGACCATGACAGAAGGCCAGAGAGGCGAAATCATGGATCTCGAAATTTCGATGCGTATCCAGACGGATATCTGCCTTGTCGGTTTGCCCAATGCGGGAAAGTCGGCCTTGCTGAATGCATTGACGGGGACACATGCCCGAGTGGAACTTTATCCTTTCACGACCGCATCACCGGAAATCGGCGTTTGCAATTTTCTTGAGTTCGAACGGCTGACACTGTGTGAAATTCCTTCCGTTTATTCCGCTTCCCATGAAGGGCGCGGGCTGGGAAATGATTTTTTAAAGCATCTGGAGTATGCCTGGTATCTCTTGTACGTGATTGATGCCGCGACGGAATTTGCGCCTTCGCTTGAAGCGGGGTTTCGAACGGTGCAGAGTGAGATTGCCCGCTATGACAAGCGGTTTGGGGAACGTCCGGCAGCTCTCGTTGTGACTAAAATGGATTTGGCCGAATCACGGAAAAAAATCGCAGAGAATAAGTGGCGGCCGGATATTCCGGTTTTTCATGTTTCCGTTGAAACGGGTGAAGGGTTGGATGAATTGAAAAAATTCCTGGAGGAGCTTGCAAATCGCCATGAACGCGCGAAACTTTGAAAATTGCGGGCGCATCGTCGTTAAAGCAGGGACCAGTATCCTGAGTTCCCAAAAAGGGAAATTTTCGGCAGCCCGGCTCAATCGTCTGGGAACCCAATTGCATGAGGTCATTCGATCAGGACGGAAAACGGTTCTTGTCAGTTCCGGTGCCATTGGACTTGGCATGGATATTCTGAAGCTGCGTTCCCGTCCCCGCGAAATGAATATGCTCCAGGCCTGTGCCGCCATAGGGCAGGGAAAGTTAATCCATGCATATGAACGGTATTTTTCACGGCGCGGCCAGCATACGGCCCAGATATTGCTTACTCGTGACGGGTTGGAGCATCGGGAACGGTTTCTGAAAGCCCGGCAGACATTTGACAGTCTGTTGGCCATGGGCGTCCTTCCGATCGTCAATGAAAACGATACGGTGGCTACGGATGAAATCGGATTCGGAGATAATGATGTGCTTTCCGTTCAAGTCGCTCATTTGGTGCATGCCGACTTATTGATTCTGCTTTCGGATGTCGGTGGATTTTATCTGCGTGACGGCTCACGTGTCCGTCAGGTTATTTCGGAAGAGGAAATTGATAAGGAACTGGTTCGGCATTTGGGAAAAAAGACCGGAACGGCAAAATCGGTAGGCGGAATGAAAGCGAAGCTGGAAGCGGCTCGCGTGGCGATGAGGCTTGGGATTTCAATGCTGATCGTCAACGGGCATGAACCGGATATTTTGAAGCGGGCATTGGCGGGTGAAGACGTGGGGACCTTTTTTGTACCGGCGCGAGCCGGCCGGAATGCCCGAAAAAAATGGATTGCCTTTTCGGCCCCTCGACGCGGCAGTATTATTGTTGATGATGGCGCGTACCGGGCGTTGCAGAAAGAAAACCGGAGTTTGCTTGCGAGCGGGATTGTGGAAGCCCGGGGGCATTTTCAGTCGCGGGATGTCGTAGAACTGGCGACAGCGGACGGGCGGGTGTTTGGCCGGGGCGTGGTCCGGTTCCCGAGCCGGGATCTGGCGAATATTGTGGGGAAACGCAGCGACGAAATTCGTAAATTGATCGGCGATCACAGCCCCGGAGAAGTCATTCATCGCAATGATCTGGTGGTCTGGGGATAACGGGTGAGGAGTTCAAAATGAAAAAACAGGCATGGTTACCGGCATTGAAAAGAACACTGGCCCAGGCGAATGAAGCCTCGGCGGTGTTAAGCCAGTTGCCGGCGGAGAAGAAAAATAAGATTCTGAAGGAGGCAGCCCGGGCGCTGGAGCGTTCCGAATCCCGGATTTTGCGCGAGAATGCACGCGATCTCAAAGCGGCCCGTGCGGCAGGTCTGACTTCTGCGATGATAGATCGTTTGACGCTGACACCGGAACGGATCCGCGGCATGGCCCAGGGGGTTCGGGTAGTCGCCGGCTTGAAGGATCCGATCGGAACCACGACATCCCGCTGGAAGCGGCCGAACGGTTTGCGGATTTCACGCGTGGTCGTTCCGATTGGCGTGATTTTGATTATTTACGAATCACGTCCCAATGTAACGGTTGAATGCGCCTCGCTCTGTTTAAAGAGCGGGAATGCGGTCATTTTGCGGGGCGGCCGGGAAGCTTTTTATTCCAATCAGGTGCTGGCCTCCATCTTTGTGGATGTGCTCAAGAAAAACAAGCTGCCGGCGGGTGCGGTCAGCATGGTCAAGACGACAGACCGGGAAGCGGTGGATTTTATGCTGCGCCAGGAGCAGTCGATTCAGCTCGTCATTCCGCGAGGCGGGCAAACTTTGATTCGTAAAGTCGCCGAGACATCCCGAATTCCGGTCGTCAAACATTATCAGGGGATTTGTCACGTTTATGTGGACCGGAAAGCGGATTTAAAAAAGGCGGTGGCGATTGCCTATAATGCCAAGTTGCAGCGCCCGGGCGTTTGTAATGCCATGGAAACGCTGCTGGTGCACAAGCAGGTGGCGGGCCGGTTTCTTCCGGCGCTTGGCGTGCATCTCCAGCGGGGTGGATGCGAAGTGCGCGGGGATGCGATTACCTGCAAATGGCTTCCTTGGGCCAGAAAGGCCAAACCGCAGGATTACGGTTATGAATTTCTCGAAAAAAAGCTGGCGGTGAAAGTGGTGCCCGATGTGCAGGCGGCCGTGGAGCACATCCGGCGTCATGGTTCGGGGCATACGGATGCGATTGTGTCTGAGGACCGCAAAGCCCAGCAAGTTTTCCGGAATCAGGTAGATTCATCTTCCGTGATGGTCAATGCTTCGACGCGTTTTG
>CAZGID010000035.1:0-17020 GCA_964526065.1 uncultured bacterium | reverse complement strand
GAAATGACTTTGCCTTCGGTCTTTTCTTCTTTGGCCGTATCAGGAAGGATAATGCCTCCCTTGGTTTTTTCTTCGGACTCCAGGACTTCGACCAGGATTCTGTCGCCTAAGGGTTTAATCTTCATTGTTTGTTTCTCCTCATTTGTTTGGATTGAAATTAAAACTTATCAATAAGAGACGGTTCGGCTTACATCATGCCGCCCATGCCCCCCATACCACCCATTCCGCCCATGCCTTCCATCCCGCCCGGCATTGCAGGCGCTTTTTCGTCTTCCGGCAGTTCGGTGATCAGGGCTTCAGTGGTCAACAGCAGGCCGGCCACACTCGCCGCATTCTGCAGGGCGCTGCGCGTTACTTTTTTCGGATCCACGACACCGGCTTTGATCAGATCTTCGATCTCACCTGTGGCGGCGTTGTACCCGCGGTTTCCTTTTTCGTTCAGCACGCGCTGCACGATGACGGAACCTTCCACGCCGGCATTGGCTGAAATCTGGCGGACCGGTTCTTCCAGGGCACGCCGGATAATCTGGGCGCCGACTTTCTCATCGCCCTTCAGCTTGATCGAATCCAGAGCTTCCTGACAGCGCAGGAGTGCCACGCCGCCGCCCGGGACAATGCCTTCCTCCACCGCTGCGCGGGTGGCGTGAAGCGCGTCTTCGACGCGGGCTTTCTTTTCTTTCATTTCGGTTTCGGTTGCGGCTCCGACATTGATCACCGCGACACCGCCGGCCAGTTTGGCCAGACGTTCCTGCAGCTTTTCGCGGTCATAATCGGAATCTGTATCATCAATCTGCTTGCGGATCTGAGAGACGCGCGCATTGATGTCGGCGGTCTTGCCGGCACCTTCGATGATGGTGGTGTTTTCTTTATCCACCGAAATGCGCTTGGCGCGGCCGAGATCCTTCAGGGAGATGTTCTCAAGCCGGATGCCGAGTTCTTCGGAAACGACCTGGCCGCCGGTGAGAATGGCGATATCCTGAAGCATGGCTTTGCGGCGATCGCCGAAGCCGGGGGCTTTCACGGCGCAAACATTCAGCGTGCCGCGTACTTTATTAACCACGAGTGTGGCCAGCGCTTCGCCTTCCACTTCTTCGGAAATAATCAGAAGCGGCTTTCCGGATTTGGCGACAGCCTCAAGCACCGGCAGCAAATCCTTCATGGCGGAAACTTTCTTTTCATTGATCAGGATGTAAGCGTCCTCGAGAACGGCTTCCATTCTTTCCGCATCCGTCACAAAATACGGGGAAAGATAGCCCTGATCGAACTGCATTCCTTCTACAACTTCCAGCGTGGTGGCGAGTGTCTTGGATTCTTCCACTGTAATGACGCCGTCCTTGCCGACCTTATCCATTGCATTGGCGATGTGGCTGCCGATTTCCTGATCGGAGTTGGCGGCAATCGTCGCTACTTGTTCGATTTCTTTCTTGTCTTTAATGGAAGTGGCCAGTGTGCTGAGCTTCTCGACAATGGTTTCAACCGCTTTGTCGATGCCGCGCTTGAGGGCCATCGGGTTGGCGCCGGCCGTGACGTTCTTCAGGCCTTCACGGAAAATCGCCTGGGCAAGAACGGTTGCGGTGGTGGTGCCGTCCCCGGCGGTATCGGAAGTCTTCGACGCCACTTCCTTGATCATCTGGGCGCCCATGTTTTCATACGGTTCTTCCAGTTCAATTTCTTTGGCAACCGTGACGCCGTCTTTGGTGATGGTGGGGGAACCGAATTTTTTGTCGATGACGACGTTACGGCCTTTGGGACCGAGTGTCACCTTGACCGCATTGGCCAATTGATCGACTCCGCGCTGGACGGCGCGGCGTGCTTCCTCATCAAAAAGAATTTGTTTTGCCATGGAATTGCCTCCTCGTTTTGTTTAAGGGTTTCAAACCAGTAGATGAAGACGATAAAGCGTCTTAACGCAAGGAGTATGCCAGCGTCTGGCACTCCCGGCGGGAGAGTGCTAATTCTATGCGGAACGCCTGAAAAATCAAGGGTTTTCGAGAGATGGGCGGATGAAAGAGAGGAATCCCGCCGCCATTTCAGGGCCGGAACTGTGTCAGCCCGAAGCAGTGCAAATGCCGCCTAATGGCACACTTAGCGGCTGGCTTTGTAAAGCAGTAGAAGGCCCTTCAAGCTCAGATCCGGGTCATACCGGTCAACCCGGAAAACATAGGGTTTCAGGAGCCGGGTAAAACCGCCCGTGGCAATGGAGCGGACTTTGGGGCCGTATCGGCTGCGGAACCGGTCGATCAAGCCATCGGTCATGGCGCCGTAACCCTGGAGAATCCCGGTTTGCAGGCAGTCGGCGGTGGAACGCCCAAGAAACGCGGTGCCGGGCCGGTGCCGGAGGCGTGATGTGCTGGGAATCCGTGCGGCGCGCTCGACGAGGCTCCGGAAGGCAATTTCAGGTCCCGGGATAATCATCCCGCCTTCAAAAATG
Organism: uncultured bacterium; assembly: GCA_964526065.1. Taxonomy (GTDB): domain Bacteria; phylum Omnitrophota; class Omnitrophia; order Omnitrophales; family Aquincolibacteriaceae; genus CAZGID01. The sequence continues at coordinate 14,589 of CAZGID010000035.1, read as the reverse complement.
CCTTTGGCGGATACGTAGTCCACGGTAATGGCGGTACCGAAATCCAGAATGATAAAAGGAGGACGGTAAATCCGCAGGGCGGCATAGACGCAGATCTGCCGGTCCGGCCCGAGTTGTTTCCGTTTTCGGTACCGGTGCTGCAAGGGAAGTTCCAGGTCCCGGCCCGCTTCAAGGGCGGGTACCCGGCAGGCCCGGGCCAGCTTTCGGACAAGAAGACTCAATTTTGGGACAACGGATACAAAAATAACCTTAATATTAGATTTTTTACCACTAGAAGCGAATTTTTTGATGAATTTTGGGATATCACCGGATTTGAAGCACCCGGCCGGTGAAAGACGGGCTCCTTCGTAAAAGGCATAGGAAACGGAGGTGTTGCCGATGTCCAGGAGGAGAAGTTTTTCCGGTGTTTTTTTCATGGCATAGCCGGCAATTTGGGTAATTCGTTCCGAATCGCCTCCAGCAGCCGGGACAACAGCCGCGATCGGTTGATGCGCCGCCCTGTAACTTCACACAACGACGTGGATCCGGGATAAAGCTCTTTGCCGGCGGCGTTCACATTCAACCCGACACCGGCGACCACGGCGCCCAGCCGTTTTCCTTCCGTCGAGGTCTCGACCAAAATACCACAGATTTTCTTTTTGCCCACGAGAATGTCATTCGGGCGTTTCAGTTCCGGTTTTACGCCATAACCGGTTTCCAGGACCCGGGCAATGACTTGTCCGAGAGTCCAGGTAAACAAGGGTGCGGCTTCGGCGCGCCACCGGGGACGCAGCAGCAGGGAAAAGAGAAGGTTTTTACCGCGGGGAGAAACCCATTCGCGCTGATAGCGGCCGCGGCCTCCGGTTTGATACTCGGCGACGGCGACAAGACCTTCCGGCGCTCCTTGTGCGGCTTCGCGCAGCAAAAAATTATTGGTAGAATCCAGCGTTCCGAATTCGAGAATCCGGAACTCCGGCAACAACGGGGAAGACATGGGCTTCAAGGAGCGGAGAGATAAATCCGCGGAAGACCGGGAATCAGGCGGGTGACGATTTCATACGGGATTGTGCCGGCCCACGCCGCAAGATCTTCGGTCCGGATGACGCCGTCTCCTTGTTCTCCCAGCAAGGTGACTTCATCACGCGGTGCGGCCGCCAGCGATCCCAAATGTAATGTGACATAATCCATGGAAACACGCCCCGCCAGCGGAACCCGCCGGCCCTGAAAGAGTGCGAAAGCTTTGCCGGATGCGGTAAATGGATAGCCATGACTGTAGCCGACCGGCAGCACGGCGATACGGCCCGCTTCGCGCGCGCGAAAATCACGGCCATAGCCGGCCGTTTCTCCCGCTTCCAAATTTTTGACGAGCGCAATCCGGCTTTTTAAAGCCAGGACGGCTTTCAAAAGAATCCGGTTTTGCAGCGACGGGTCCGGGTAAATGCCGTAAAGCATCAAACCGGGACGCACCATATTTAACTGCGGATGGGCGGCAGTAAAAATCCCGGCGCTATTGGCGGCATGCCGGTAGCGGAAATGAATCCCGTTTCGGGCCAGATCGTCAATGAGACAGACAAAAGTTTTGACCTGATCCTGCGTGAATCCGTCCGGCCGTTCTGCGGTGGGAAAGTGCGTATAGATACCTTCCAGCACAATGCCGGGCAGAAATCCCATCGAGGCAATCATATCCGCCGCTTCTTTTGCCGGAAGGCCGAAGCGCCCCATGCCGGTATCGACTTTGACATGAACCGGTGTCCGCCGTCCCGCCGCGACCGAGAAGCGGGAAATTTCCAGCGCCTCTTCCAGACTCGAAACGCTGAGCGAGACATCGTCCATCAGCGCATCGGCCAGTTCGTCCCGTCCCGGCCGGCCGAAAAGCAGGATGCGGGTCGAAATTCCGTGGCGGCGTAAAGTCAGGGCATCGTTGACGGAGGCAATACCGAAAAAGTCGACTTCTCCGGCCAGCGCACGCGCCGTTTCCACCAGGCCATGGCCATAAGCGTTGGCTTTGATGACCGCCAGGGTAAACGATGTGCCGGCTGCCCGTTTTAACTGGCGGATATTGTGCAACAGGCGGTCGACGCGGATTTCCAGCCACGTGCCGTGTTCCCGCTGTTTCAATAAAGATGGGGTTTCAGTGACGAATGCCATGGGCCTCTCTCTTTTCTTCGGCTTCAGAACGCCGGAAGTAAAGCGGCAGAAAATCCACGGACTTTTTCAACGCTTTCAGGCGTCGATCACGCTTCTGATGCCACTCGATCAGGACGGCCGCGCGCGGATACCAGCGGGATTTTTCCTGAAGATCCGCCGGATTTAGACCCGCTTCTTCGGTAAAAAAAGCGGTATGGCGTTCCAGCGCGTCGCCCGTGACCCAGGTGCCCGGCGTCAGGCGGGAGGCGAGAACCGGGCTTTCCAAAACCTCTGCCGGGCCTTCCGGTTTCCAACCATGGCGCTTCCTTATATAGAAGCGCGTATAGAACTTTTGCCGGCGGGCATCAAAGCAGACCGCAAGCCGGGTTCCTTCTTCGGCGTCGATATTCTCGGCAGCCATGTCCAGACTCAAGGCTCCCAAGCAGGGAACGGGAGCGGATATCAACAACCCTCGCAGCGTTGAAAAGCCGATTCGCAGTCCCGTGAAAGATCCAGGTCCGCGTCCGATCAGAAAGGCATCCAGATCCGCGGGAGACAACCGGTTTTTTTTGAGCAATTTCTGAATCATCGGAATCAGATTTTCGGCATGGCCGAAAAATCCATCGAGACGGGTTTCGTGCACTTTCCCACCGGTTAAGAGGGCCAGGCTTAAGGCGGAACTCGAGGTATCGAAGGCCAGAAGGTTTTGCATGAAGCAGCTTTTTTCTATGTGTATTCTATGAATGGTTTGTTAGAATGCACGCAAAAAAGGATGCGGCATGAAATATTCTTTTCTTTTCTGCATGATTTTCCTCAGCGTGACCCTGGCAGGCTGCGGCCGCGCGCCGGAAGAGAAGTCCCCTGAAGATATTCGCCAGGAAGCGGCGACGATGACCGCCCCGCAGCTGCATAATAAAGTGCGTGAACTGGAAAAAGAGATTCAAAGAAGCCAGAAAGAGCTCGAATCCATCAAGGATCGGGCCAAATCCCTGAGCCCCTCAGAGCTCTTTGGTGATGCCGGCGAGGAACTCAAGCAGGAACTCGTGGCAGTCAAAGACCGCAACCGGGCCCTGCGGGAGCATTTCCAGATTTACGAAGCCCGCCTTTCCGAATTAGAGCCTTCTTGATTGCACGTCGAGTTGCTGTGTCGGTTTGACACAACCTTGCATTTTTTTGGGGCTATATATAGGTAAGTTAGCCCACCAACCACTTTCCAGAGATCTGCCCCCCTTATTTGACTTTGCCCCCCCTGCAGTATAAATTTTAAAAAGAGTTAAAAACTTTAATAAAGAGTGATTCCTGACAGGGAATTACTGCCTATTTTGTTTAGAAGTGCAGGCTTTCTATATTTGAGGGGGGCAAGACTAACTTAAAACTATGAAGAATGCCTGGTTTCAAAAACCGCTGGCTGTGATTTTAAGCTTTGCGATGCTGGTGATGGATTTGCCGATCGCATCGGCGACGACTGTCGCCACGCAAAGTGATAATCCGGCGCATGAAGGTTACCAGCCGGTAATCGCGATGCCGGATGGCGGCTTTCGCTTAGCCGATACCCCTCCGACAAAAATTGAAACCGTCGGTCCCTCCGGCTGTGATCCCTTGTGTGCTTCGCTGGATGAGGAATCCGATGATGTGGAAAAAATTTATGAGCCGGCGATAGATGAGGAAGAGCGCAGCACCGACCGGATCGTGCTGGCGGATAAAGTGCCCACCACCTTCACCGGAAGTCAGAGTGATACGGTTAAAAACTCATCGCCGAACTGGGCGGTTGCTGATAATGGCGGCGCCTATACGCCCTTTGGCCATCAGGAATTTAAGTACAGCAACATTGAAGTAAAAGATACAGCCGAGTACACCCTCAAATTAAATGTCAGCAATAACGCCAATCATCCGAACTTATTGGGATCAACTCGTACGGATTGGACGGTGCCAAGCGGTTATAGCGCTTTTAACGTTGATGTGGAAGTTGACGGCCGAAAAATTCAGACATTGACCATCCCGGCAACCGATAACGTCTCCGGTCAGGATGCTTCGGTTTCTTTAGGGACCTTATCCGCGGGTTCGCATTCCATTGTCCTCCGCTGGACGAATGATTCCTGGCAGCCATGGATTGGCGGCGGGAAGGACGGCAAGATGGGAGATGCCAATATCCAGTACAACACCGTCGCGATTGTTTCTGCCAGCATGGCGCCGGCTTATGAAGCGCAAATGAAGGAGCCGGAACGCGAGGTGCTTCAGGAAGAGCAATCCTATCAGCCGAATAACGGAAGCGTCGTCAGCCAGCCGAAGGTGGTTTTATATGAAGATGGAAAGCCGGCGGATACGACCAATTTGGTCAGCCAGGCAGATTTTTCGATGGATGGCTGGTATCAGACGGAAGACGGTTTGTGGGTCCGGCAAGCTCAGACCGAGACGACGCAAGTAAAAGATATTACCCACTACGACCAGTACTGGCAGCTGACGGAAGAAACTCTTGTCCAGCCAGGCCAAGGGACGAAAAGCAATCCCTATCGGATCAGCACCGTTTCTGATCTTCAGCTTTTACGCAATTCACCGACAGCGCATTTCGTATTGAGCGGCAATATTGACGCTACAGGAACAAAGTTCTCTCCGATCGAATCTTTTAGCGGTAGCTTTGACGGCCAGGGATTCACAATCAAAGGCTTGAATATCGTCAGCACCGGAGATTATGTGGGCATGTTCGGACGGTTGTCGGGTAACGCAGAAATCCGGAATTTGAACCTCACGAATGCGACGGTGAAAGGCCGCCAATATGTCGGCGGTCTGGTGGGTTATAACTACGGCGGAAAAATCATCAATTCTTCTTTTAGCGGCAGTGTGACAGCAACGGGAGATTATGCCGGCGGCCTTGTTGGCTACAACTGGAATGGAACGATTACTAGCTCCAGTTCTGCAGGCACCGTGACCGGCAGCAGCAATTACAACGGCGGTCTCGTGGGCTATAACCGGGGTTCCACCGTGACCGGCAGTCATTCGAGTGCGAATGTCACTGGAGCCGGAAGCTACACGGCCGGCTTTTCCGGATATAACTGGTATTCACCGGTTTCTGATTCCCATGCGACGGGTACGGTAACCGGTAAGGATTACGTTGGCGGTATGATGGGCTTTAATCGCGACTCGACGTTGAACTATGTTTATGCCAGCGGTAATGTGACCGCTTCCGGTCAATATGGCGGTGGTTTGGCCGGCTATAACTGGAATTCCACCGTGAGCTATGCCTACGCGAAAGGCAATGTCACGGTAAATGGCAGTTACGCCGGAGGATTAACGGGCTTTAACCGGGACTCCACAGTCAGTTCCGTTTTTGCCACGGGGTCCGTTTATGGAAAAGGAACCTATGTCGGTGGATTGGCCGGTTATCACTGGAACGGTTCCCTGAGTAACGCTTATGCCACCGGCGCTGTCACCGGAAACAGTTCTTACATTGGAGGTTTTGTTGGATATAACCGCGGCCCGGTTTCGAATGTTTATTCCACAGGCCGGGTTACGGGAAGCGGAGCCGGCGGATTAATCGGATATTTGAACAGCTGGTCTGGTTCCGTGACGAATTCTTTCTGGGATACGCAGAAGTCGGGTTTGACAACCAGCGCCGCCGGTACGGGGAAAACCACCAGTCAGATGCAGACTCAGTCAACTTTCACCGCGGCGGGCTGGAATTTTTCAAGTGTATGGAAAATGGCATCCGGGATGCCGCCCCAGCTTCAATTCAATAAGACGACTTCATTTACCGGAATTACACCCAAGCCGATTACGAATGTGACCGTGGATCGCACTCACGGTGTCGTGGTCACTTACGGACAGGCGATTCCCGGGCACGAGAATATTCCGTATTACCAGATTCAGATTTCCACCGATCCGAATTTCCAGAATCTGATCAGTGATGGCGGCGCTGCCGGTTATACCATTCAAACCAACCTGGGAAATAATCTGCCGGCCAGCGGCAATCTTTATATCCGGTACCGCGGCAAGACAACGACCGGCAGTACGGGTGGTGAAGTGACGAAGTGGTCGGAAGCTTACACGGTGGAATTGCCTCCGATGCAAGCCGTGCTCCATACGCAGCAGTTTGGATCCGGTTCAGTGGAGCTCATTCAGGAAGCAAACGGCACCCGTCGGCTGGCGGTGAAGAATCCCTCAGGGCAGGAAATCCAATCGGTTCCCGTGCATGCGACCGAGTCCTATCAGATAACGCAGCCGGGCGGCGGTTCTTCTCCGCGTGTTCAGTTGAATTTTAAGACGCCGGACGGAAAGGAAGTTTCGGTAATTCACTTCGATACATCTGCGGCGGATTCCATTCAGATTAAAGAAACGCTGGTTAAAGACGGCATCAGCTACAAGGTTACCAACCATCACCGTCTGGAAGTGCATGGCAGCGGTTATGCGCTGCATAAGCGCTACCAGCTTATTCAGTCCGCCGCCGGATCGATTTTGCAGGACACCAATTTTTATTACAACAATGCAGGAACGTTAACGCGGGAATTGACCAACCGTTTGACGCAGAACAATCGTTTGAGCATTGATACGACCGTTGGTAATCCTTCCTCTTCCGTGCTGAAAGTGACGGATAAAACAGGTGCTCAGGTTTTGTTTCAAAAAACGGTTTCCAATGCGCAGTTCACCTATAACACGCTTGGGACCGTGACTCAACCGATTGCTGCCGGAGCCGTGCAGTTGGTCACCGGCGTGACAGGAAAAGATTCAAATGGTACGGATATCAAAATTGATGTGACGGACAGCAATGTCACGTTTTCGGAAGGGAAACCGGCCACGCCGGTGATTACGTCGCCGGCCAATAATGCCCAAGTGCCGTCCAATGAAACTCTGGTTTACCGCTGGCAAGCGGTTCCCGGGGCGACGAATTATCACATTGATATCCGGGATAAAACCAGCGGGCAGTGGATTGCGGGACAGTCCTGGCCGCCTTCGGCCGGAACGGCTTATACGCATCCGGCTATGTATCTGCAGGCGGGGCATGAGTACGAATTCAAGGTTCAGGCAGAAATCAATGGCGTTAAAGGTGAATTTGCCACGATCCGGATTAATGCCGTCACGCCCCAGGTGACCATTGGGACGACGGTTCATAAGGTAACCGGCGACAAAGTGGAGTTTGGTATTACCAATGTCACAAATGTGCCGGCCGGCGGCAGCGTTTCGATTGTCGCGCGCCGGACATCGGATGACAAAATGATTACGATTCCCATCACCAAAACAATGATGACCAATGAGCCGGGTTATACCTGGAGCGGCAGCCGTAATTTTGAATTCTCGGAAAACGGTGTTTACAACTACACGGTCCAGGTCAAAGACGCCCATGGCAATCTGGTGCAGGAACAGGCGGTACCGCATTCCTTTTATGTGAATGTTTCCAATCCGGTTTTACTGACCCGCTCTTATGGAAACGGCGGGACGCTGGAAGTCCGGGAAATTAAAAATGCGGCCGGTCAGATTGTGAAAATGGCCTCGATCAAGTTCCCGGTCGGGCAGACGAATTCGATTCCGCCCCAGACCCTTTTTGACACGGCGGCGGAGTGGGAGATCAAGAGTTTTCAGATTACGACCAATACGAACAGTGTCTTTTCCGTCACGTTGACGGATAAATCAGACCGTCAAATTTATGTAACGACCTTCCCGCAGAATCCGACGGAAGACCGTTTCTCCATTCGTGAAGACTTTACGAATTATGTTACCAATACGGAATACCGCGTGGTGAACGTCGGCGGCGACTATGTGGCCCAGAAGTGGCAGGATTATGTCAATGAACCGGGTTACGGTCTGCCGATGGTGCAGTCATCCTCCTGGTCTTATTACGCCAACGGTAAAGTGAAACTGGAAAGCGTCCTGCGTGAAGCGGATGCCATCCGCAATGGGGTGCATAGCCAGACATTGAGCTATACGGTCAATTACGATACGAATGGAAACCAGACCGTGGTGCCGCTGCATATCCATGAAGCCGGCACCAATCGCACAAATATTCTTTATTACAACGAGCTGAAAAACGCCTCCTTCCAGTACCAGAATATCGGCGGCTCTCAGCTTGTGACCCAGGTGACCGGCGTCACGACACGCAGCAGTACCTGGCAGGGAGAGAATATTCCGTCCGGGGCGACGATTACCATCACGATTCATGAAAATAAATTTAAGCTGACCTTTACGTTGAATCCGGAAGTGGCGGAAAGAGAACGGCTGCGAAGCGAGATCCTTCAGAAAATCTCCGATGAACAGGCCGCCGCGGACCAGAGAATCGCCGAAGCCAATACCCGCAAGCAGGCCATTCAAGAGCAGCTGGCGGCGGATCTGAAGAAATTTGATGAAGATATCGCGGCGGGCCGGCTGAATATCGAAAAGCAGATCGAAGAAATGCACGATATTCTCGAATCCGAGTTTCTCTCTGAGGACACACGGGCGAAAATCACGCAGCGCGTGGAAGCATTGCGCACGTATCTCAGCGATCAGGGAGCGCTCAGCACGGATGCGGCGGCCTACAGAAATTATCTGAATCAGATGGCCCAGTACAACCTCAGTATGCAGAATGCCATCATCAGCAATAATGAAAAATACAAGCAGGATTTGAATGCTCATGCCGAGAAAGTTCGCAATGCGGAAACGACTGCGGAGCTGAAGCAACTGGAAGATTTGCCGGACATGGAGATGATTATTCCGCCCGCCATTCTGATGGTGGCTGTGGTGGATCCGCGCGGGGAACTGAAACAAAAGCAAGATCAGAATGAAATCCTGATTGATGACGCGCGGGAAGAAATCCGCAATCGTCAGATTGAAGCCAAGCGCAGTGAAGTTTTAAGTGAGGTGGACGCTGAAATTGAGCGGGCGAATGCGCAGATTGCCTCGCAGGAAGCCCAGATCGCCTCGATCCGCTCGACGCTTGAAAACGCGCTCAATCAATTTAACGAAGATCTGGGTGCCGGACGGACGGCGATCGAGAACCAGATTCAGGTGATGGAGGAGCTGCTTCAGTCGCAGGATCTGCTGGCCGAGACGCGGGAGGAACTGGAAGCCCGCATCGAGGCTTCCCGGGGATTTTTGAATCTGGCGCTCAATTCGATGTCAGCAGAATACATCGAGGCCCTTGAACAGAATGCGGCACATTCGCTTTCGGTCGCGAATGCAATCAAAACCAGTTATGAAACTTACAAAAGCGCGCTTCAGTCGCATCGTGCGGAAGTCGTGAATGCGGCGACGCTGGAAGCGCTTGAAGGTCTTGAGGATTTACCGGATTATCAGGCACCGCTGCTACCCATGGTTGACATGTATATGCCGCAAGATCCGCGGAATGCAATCAATGCCGAAAAAGATGCCAATCAGGCTGTCATTGATCGTGCACAAGATGCCGTCGCGCTTCCGGCCAATATTAAGACGGCTTTGAATACCTTGAAAACTGCCGAGCAGGAAGCGGCGGCTGCCTATGAGGCAGCTCAGGCCGCGTATCAGGCAAAGGACGATACGGAGCTGGCCCGTCAGATCAGCCTGTTGAGTCAGATTCACAGCCGTGCGGATTCAGCCAAAAATACATTGCGCTGGTATGCTTCCACCAATCCTTCGATTGATTCCGCTCTTCTGCAAACCATGCTGAATTTCGCGGATACTGTGGTCGCCGGAACACTGGTGCGTTATGCCAAAAGTCTGGTGCTGCGCGGGATGCTGGCGGAAACGGCGGCCAATGAAGCCGATGCCGCTGCCGAAGCAGCCTTTGCCGCCGGGGATGATTCTGAATTAGCGCGTCAAATCAGTCTTATCAGCCAGATTCACAGCCGCGCGGATTCGGTAAAGAATACGTTGAGCTGGAATGGTTTTGATTCCGTGCCGGAAATTGCCAAGTTCCGCACTGAAATTGCGGAACGTGTCAGCGGAATACTGGTTCAGTATGCGGATAATCTGAAATTGCGGGGCGATCTGGCGATGACGGCCGCACAGGAGGCCTATCAAGCGGCTGGAGCGGCCTACCAGGCGGGTAACGATTCCGAACTGGCGCGTCAAATCAGCCTGCTGAGTCAGATCCACAGCCGCGCGGATTCGGTCAAGAATACGTTGAACTGGAATGGGTTCGATTCGGTGCCCGGTATTGCAGACACACGCACCGCCATGACGACCACGGTTTCGGAAATCCTCGTGCGCTATGCCAAGAGCCTGGTGCTGCGCGGCATGCTGACGGAAAAAGCCGGTAATGAAGCGGATGCCGCAGCCGAAGCAGCTTTTGAAGCCGGTGATGATTCTGAACTGGCACGTCAGATCAGCCTGTTGAGTCAGATTCACAGCCGGGCAGATTCAATCAAGAATACGTTGAACTGGAACGGTTTTGATTCCGTACCGGAAATTTCGAAATTCCGCACGGAAATTACAGGACGTGTTACGGAGCTTCTGAAACAATACGCCGGAAATCTTTCTTTGCGCGGAGATTTGACCGAAGCAGCGGCGAATGATGCCGACGCTGCCGCTCGCGCCGCTTTTGAAGCCGGCGATGATTCCGAACTGGCGCGTCAGATCAGCCTGTTGAGTCAGATCCACAGCCGGGCGGATTCGATCAAAAATACGTTGAACTGGAATGGATTTGATTCGGTTCAGGGAATTGCCGAAATGCGCTCCGATGCTTCCGTCCAGGCGGCTCAGGCGCTGACTCAATACGCCAAGAACCTGGTGCGCCGCAGTGATCTGGCGGAAGAACAGGCCCAGGCCGCGTTTGAAGCCGCTAAAGCGGCTTACCGGGAAGGCGATAGTGCTGAAGTCAACCGTCAGACCAGCTTGCTCCATCAATTCGCCAGCCGGGCGGATTCGATCAAGAATACGTTGAACTGGAACGGTTTTAATTCTGTCTCCGGCATTCAGGAAGACCGCGCACGGGCGGCGGAAGTCGCCGAAAATATCAAGGCTATGCAGGATTTCCGCCGGGATGCCATTCTTGAATCCATTGTGGAAGAAGAAGCGAAGGCCGATGCGGCCATCGCGGCGGCCCAGGCAGAAATTGAGCGCTTGAACGTACAACTGCAGGCGACCATCGCCCAGCTTGAAATCGATATTGCGGCGGGCCGAGTGGAGCTCAGCGGACTGCTCGAAACCATGCAGAATCTGGCGCCCCGCACCGGTATCTCGGAAGAAACCCTGGCCGCGTTGAATGCGCAGATTGCTGCGACGTCGGAATTGCTTTCTGATGATTCGCCGAAGGGTTTGGATTCTCTGCTGGCTGTCTATAAATCGGGCCTGAAAGAAGGCACGGATTTCGAAATCAACAAACAAAATGCGATTATTGCCAGCTATGAAAATTATAAAGCGGCTCTTGATGTGCATCGCGGAAAAGTAAATGAAGCCCAGACCAACGAAGCGCTCGATGCACTTCGTAAGTTGCCGGCTTATGATCCGCCCGTATTCCCGGCCATTGCCATTGTCATTCCGGAAGATCCCCGCAAAATCATCGGCCGTCATACGGAAAGCGCTCAGAACCTGATTGACAAGGCGCGCCAGGAAATCGGAGATTTTGAAACAGAAAAGGCGCGGACTGAAATTTTGAATGAAGTCGACAGCGAAATCTCCAGAGCGCAGCAGCAAATCGATGCTCAGTTGGCGCAGATTGAAGCGATTGAAAACCAGCTGACAAAGAATCTGGATCAGCTGAACCAGGACCTTGACGCCGGTAAAACCGATTTGAAGAATCAGATAGATGCGATGAAGGCGCTTCGCGATGCCGCAGGCGTTTCGCAAGAATCGATCGACGCCCTGAATGCCCGCATTGCGGCCACAGAAGAACTGCTGGAAACGACGCTGGTTCTGATGACGGCTGAATACATTCAGGCGCTTGAGCAAAACGCAGCCCACGCGGTCACGGTGGCGGGAATCATTAAGGGGAGCTATCAGGAATACAAGCAGGCGCTGCAGACTCACCGTTCCCAGGTGGTCAATGCCGGAACGCTCGAGGAATTGGAGGATCTTCGCGATCTTCCGGATTATAAGGAACCGGTACTTCCGGGTTCGCCGGTCTGGATGGCGGACGATCCGCGAGAGACGGTTGATGACAACAAAGCCGAAAACAGCAAGGTGATCGAGAAGGCTGAAAAAGAAAAACAGGCTTATGAAGAACGGGAAGCGCTGCGCGCGTCTGTCCTGACGGAAGTGGACGATGCAATTGAACAGAGCGAGCAGGCTCTGGATCAGTTGCGCGCGGCACTGGCAGCGGCTGAAGAAAAAGCGGATGAACGCATTGCTGCCGAGAAGCTGCGGTTTGAAGCGTTAATCGCGCAAATGAATCAGAAAGGTTCGGATCTGGAGGCACTGATGAGTGAAGCCGGCGTTTCGGATGAGACCCGGGATCTGATTGAGAAGTATCTGGGCGATCTTGAGACATTCACCAGTGAAATGCTGCCGGCGGATCTGGAGGCCTATTATGCCGCCATCCGCACGGAGGAAACAGCACAGATCAAGGCTGATATATCAACCTATGAGGCCCATATCTCGGCTTTGAACACCCACCGCGATCAGGTCACGGCGGCGCAGACGATGGAAGAACTTGAAGCGTTGAAGGACCTTCCGGACCGCGCCCAGCTGATCGTGGATTATCTGCCGGCCAGCTTTTTGGATCCGACGAAAGACATTGAAGACAAAATGAAGGAAGCGGATGGGCTGGAAAAGAAAGCGCGGGCGGAAATTGAAAATTACAAAAAAGAAAAACTGCGTACGGAAATCCTGACAGCGATCACGGAAGAGGAAGCCTCGGCGGATGCGGCCATCGCCGCGGCGCAGGCGGAAATCAAACGGATTCAGGATGAACTGGCGGCGGCCCTGGAACAGTTTGGAAAAGATATTGAAGCCGGCCAGACGGATCTTCTTTCCCAGATGGAGACTCTGGATGAACTCAAGATAGAGGCGGGTGTTTCCGATGCCACCCGGGCGCTGCTTGAAAAGCATGTGGGCGATACCGGTTTATTGCTGGGCGGTTTACTGGAAGAAATAGAGGACTACCGCGAAGGTCTTGAGTTAATCGCTGCGTTCCGGATTAATCAGCAGGAAAGCATCATCACGAGTTACGAGGATTACAAAACGGCCTTAAATAATCACCGGGATGCGGTGCTGGCGGCGGAGACGCTCGAAGAAGTCCAGCAGCTTGAAGATCTTCCGGATTATCAGGCCCCGTTGCTGCCTGAAATCGATATTTACATGCCGCCGGACCCGCGTAAAAAAATTAATGATCAGAAAGCGGCCAATGCAGCCGTGATTGAAAAGGCGCTTCAGGAAATCCAGATTTACCAGAATACGCCTCCGGAAGTCGAATTGTCGGAGGATTATGATGGCCTGAAGACGCGGGAATCTACGCTGGAAGTGATCTACACCGTGAACGGGGAAGAAAAAACAAGAGTCTTTGATCTGTCTGAAGGTGTGAATGAATTGGAGATTCGTGAACCGAGCCCGAACGGTGAAAACGAAACGATTGTGAAATTCAGCGTCATCCGGGATTCGACGCCGCCGGTCGTAACCGGCATTCCGGCTGAACCCGTTCCGACCAATGATGCGGGAGAAATTACGGTCACGCTGACGATTGACGGCGAGGAAGTAACGGCTGCCTATCCGATTCAACTCGGAGAGAATCCGCAGGATGGTATTTATGCCGTGACGATTCTGGTCAAAGATGAGCTCGGCAATGAGACCCGGGTGGATCTTGAAGTCGAGCTGGATACCGTTGCGCCTTCCATCCAGTTAAAAGTGCCGCCTGCGTTATATGCCGTGGGAGACATCACAAATCAGCCGGAATATGAGATGGTGATTCTGGTAGATGGAGTCGAAGAAGTGGTTTCGTATGAAGAGCTGGTCAGTTCTCGGATTCCTCCCGGGCCGCTGGTGGATCAGGCCAACAATGCCATTTTGATTCTGCGTCAGGACAAGGCCGGTAACGTGAACGTCCAGTTTTTCGGCATTTTCCTCGATACGGTACCGCCGGTGGTGATGGCGGGGCTGCCGGAAGCGCCCGTGCCGGTCAACACGAATCCGGCTGAAGTGACCCTGACCCTCACGGTGGCGGATGCTTCCTTTAAGAACGGGCAGACTCAGATAACCGAAACCTATACGCTGAATCTCGGCGACAATCCGGAAGACGGTGTGCATGAAGTCTTTATTGAGATTCCCGACCGTGCCGGCAACATGACACGGGTTTATTTTGAGGTGGAACTGGATACGACGCCGCCTGAAATCGAAGTGCCGGGCATCGCCGACATTGATGGCTCGCGGGTTTCCGCCAATGAAATCGAGATCGAATACAAAGTGGATGGCGAGTTGATGAAGAAAACCTTCCCGCTGGAAGAGGAAGGTCCGAATGTGCTCGTCATTGAAGCGGAAGACGAACTGGGCAACAAGGCAACGGTTGAAATTACCATCATCCGGGATACAACCGGACCGGCGGTCACCAATGTTCCGGTGGAACCGGTGCTGACCAAGGATGCCAGCAAGCTTTTCGTGACGCTGACCGTT
>CAZGID010000034.1:0-17687 GCA_964526065.1 uncultured bacterium | reverse complement strand
AAGCCGCGGCCACTTCCGGCACCAGGTTATAAAATCCCTGCACGTCGGAATCGCCCCAGTATTTTTCCGCCGGAATTTGTCCCAGCGTAGCCATACGATTGTCCGCCAGATCCGCCGCCCCGGGCGTCACAATGCCGGCGCCTTCTAATTTTCCAAGTCCCTGCTCATCCAGCCAGACCTGAATCTTCCGGGCATGCTCGGCAATACGGCGTGCAAAATCCTGCCCGGTTTCCCGCTTTTGCTTGTCGGCTTCATTTTCTCCGATTTTTGTGGAAAGCTTCTGCAGTTCAAGCGGCAGCGCGAACGGAATCATTCTTCCGTTTTCTGAAACTCCAAACTTGACGGAACCGCCCCCGACATCCACGCCCAGATAAAGTCCCGTTGGATTCACATCCTGATTTTGGGGAATGTTCCAGGCTTCTGCCGCCTCGGGAGCTTCCTGAAAATCAGAAAGCGTCACGACCTGGACCGGATTTCCCGCATTGGCATAATTGGCAATTCCCAGCGGGCCATGCTCCACCGGATTTCTTGTTTCGAGAATATTGGAAAGATTGCTGTTTAAAAGAAGGGCTTCAACGGCCGACGTATCCAGCAGGCCGGACGTATCGCCCACCGCCACGGTATCGGTGCCATAAATAATGCCGGCATAATAGGCCCAACCCGCAAGATACCGGTAAACGGAATCGCGATAACGCTCATCTCGAAACAGTTTTTCATAAACGGGAAGTTTCATCTCAATGCCGCGGCGGAGCCGAATCGTGACTTCATTGATCGCCCCCTCCTCGAGCCCCGTTGTATCGTTCACTTCCGTCAGCTCCGCCAGCGCCTGGTCCCACTCAATGAGATCCGTACTCCGTTCGAGCTCGGCAAGAATGGTTTCTTCATCCCGGGCTTCCGAACGATCCGCCGCGTCGCGCGCTTCCGGCCGCATGAAACGGCGCGAGACTCCGTCGTTGACGATGACATTATCAAACAGATCTTCAAATTTAACTTCCTGTCCCAAACTCCGCGAGGCCACACGTTCCACCAGTGCAATCATGTCTTCGATCGTCATCCGCATGGTTTCGTTATCCCGATTGGGATTAAATATATAGGTCCGCTGAACGTCGCCTTTTTGATTCAAAAGCGCTTCCACAACGCCCTTACTGAAAAAATGGGGGAGTTCGGAGGTCAAGAACGAACCCGGTCCCATGATGATCATGTCGCGCGTATTGCGGATCATTTCCACCGCACTCGGATTTGCTTCCTGAACCTTGGTTTTTGTGAGATCTTCGCTGCCGAACTCGATCACCCCGAAATCCACTACCTTAGAAAAGTTCGCCGTCTCGGTAATATTGGTTTGAGAAATAATGACGCGCGAACGAAGATAAATTTCCTGGCCGTTCATCCGGATGCCGCGGGAACCGGTTTCATTTTTGTCGCGGCCGGTGCCGTCATTCGCCAGTTCAATCTCCTGACTGCTGTCCGCCTGAACAAGAAACGTCTTATTCCCTTCCTCCCGTTCTTCAATAAACCGGCGGTCGCCGTTTACTTCGATATAGGCTTTTCCGGCCTCGTTTCCGATTGTGATACCAAAGAACTCTTTCTTCTCCCCAACACGCAGCGGCCGCTCCTCATCAGATTCCAGCGCCGAAGCATCGCGGACAATCACATTACCGTCCTGAACTTTAATGGCAATCGCCCGGTTCACATCACGATCCTTGAAAATTAAAACATTTTCTTCATAACGGGCATAAAGTGTGGCCGGGTCAAAACTCGACAAGCTCACCATGCCATCCTGAATATGAACATAATCCGCCAGTTCATTCAGCACACTCTGGAACTGCTCCTGCGCCTCCCGGGAAGCCATCGCATTGACCGCTTCTCCTTTTTTGAACCCTCGCTTCAAAACACCGCCCTGCACCAGAGCGCCCAGCAAAAGGAGATTGCGGATACTGGCGCCCTTTTTATCGAGCACCGGGTTTTCCGGATCAAAAAATTCCTCATCCACGACTTCGGCAAGCTCCAGCATGTCGGCCGAAAATTCTTCAAATTCCCGGCGGTTGAATCCCGGTTGACGGCCGTAATTATCTGCCGCCAGACGCAGCCGGTTCTCCAGATGCTGCTTGAATGAAAGGTCCAGCCGGTCGCGAATGCGGCCGCCGTCATCCAGTATGTTGTCCCGTTTTTCAATTTTGGCAAAGCTGTTGAACAAGGCATTCACGATGTCGCCCGGAGGCGGATAAATCCCGTAACCGGCCTCAATCAGGGCATCCACAATCTTCCGGCTGCTTCCGCCGTCATCGGTGTTCGTTAAGAGCGCAGCGACAAGCAGCTTCGGGTCATCTTTGGCAATCTCACGGACAATGGGAACCAGAAGACCGGGCGCCGCACTGCCGCCGCTGAAAATCAAGACGCGGATTCGGCGGATTTTTTCGTGTGCTTCCATCGCGGTCCGCAGCATACGGCTGAGGCCCCCCAGGCTCTTGCTCAAGTCCGTCACATTTTCATCCAAGACCTCATTGGTTGCCGTGCGGATGGTAAGCCGCCCGTTAGCATAACCACGCGCATCGAGTCCAATTTCTCTCAATTCCGCCGCAAGATTTTTAGCGATGCTCAACTTGTCGCCTTCAATGAGAAGATCCCGGTCTCCAATAGTCAGTTGGAAGGGATAATCCCCCGCCTGAACCCGCCGCACTTTGACGGAAATGGACGGGGCCTCGACATTCCCGAGCTCACCGCCCCGGCTTGCAGCGATCTGCTGAAACATTTCCTTGATTGGTTCATCCACCGCAATGTAACCGACATGCGTAATCCGGTTTCCGGTTGCGCGGTCCTTGATCACGTGCGGACCGGCATACGGTCCCCGGTAAACCCGCAATCCGCGTTTCTCAAGACGCTCTTTCTCTTCGTCTGAAATTTTGAAAAGACGCCGGCTTTTTTTAGCTTCCTGGGATGCGCCCCCCGCTTCGCGGATTTCAACCGAAAGCGGTTCATCAACCGCATTATAAAATTCTATGAGCGACTCCATGCTTTCCAGCCAGGTATCGCGGTTTTCTTCCTGATCATAGGGTGTGCGCCAGGTGTGCAGTTCCGTGCTGACAACTGACTTCTGCTGCTCCAGCGTTTCCTGCATTTCGCCGAGCAGATTAATCGCCCCGCCATAGGATTGAATCCGGCCATCCGTACCGCTCAACCGGCTCTGAAGATCGATGGCCTCGGTAAGCGACTCGATGGCCCGATCATATTGATGCAGACGGACCCGCTTCAATGCCTCGCCTATTGGTTCGGAATCAATCGGAGAAGATCCATCACTCATGATGAGGTTGATGGCGCGCGCTTCCTTAACGCTGCGCTCCTGTAGAAAATGCCGGAATTCGGTTGTAGCCTGGGAAGGCGGTGCCTCCATGCCCTCCAGATAATTTTCAGCATAAAACTGGCCGTAACGCTTGGCGAGCTCATTCTGGAAACGCACCATGCGGCTGCGCGGAGTTGGCGCTACGATTGAAGAGAATAACTCCTGATGCTTTCCTGTAATCCCGTGCTGAAACCCAAGCTCATTACTTAAAGCCTTGTTCCATTCGTTGTAAAATCCCTCCTGGACGGCATTCAACAGATACGGATGCGCAACTCCTAAATGCGAAACAATGGAACCGATCACAAAATTCGGCGGAATGGTTTTCCAGCCGTACTCAGTTGCCACGGCCTTGGCATAAGCACCCATCATCTGGCCCATTTCAAGCCCGATCGTTACCAGCTCAACCGGTTTCAGGTTTTCCAGTGACCGCTGTTTAAAGCGCTTCTTAAGACCGGCTTCGCTTAACCGCTCTTCGGCATTCTGATAAGCTGAAAAATATTCCGACGCGCTATGCGAATCTTTCCCTTTTGTCCAGGGAGCAATCCACTCATACGATTGCGTCTCCGGAAAATAAACCATGTGGCGGCCCATATCCCCCAGGCGAAAATCGACTTCCTCTCCACCCGTTACAACCTCTCCGCTTCGGATCAAGCCGGCACCCAGTCGCGTCCCCCAGCTCAGGTAAAGCACTTCGGACGCTCCAGAGTGAGTTCCAAAAGGACTGGTTTCTCCCAAGACGCCCGCCGTCCAGTCTTCCAGCACCTCCACCTTGTTTTTCAAATAGTCCCGTGTAATACCCGACGCTTCATCTCCGTAAAGATTGAAAAGACGATCCACCACAATTTTTTGAATGGAAGTCCCCGGTTCAAACGGCAGTACCGCATTTTTCCCGGAAAAGGTTCCCGTTCCATCCACGCCGCCTTCACGAAAAGGGCCGGGAGCGGAAATTCCAATGACATGAATGTTATCCAGCACTTCTTTCATCGTGACCGTTTTGCGGCGGCTTTTTTGCCGGAAAACATAATCGATTTGATCGCGAATGAGACCGATCATATCCCGTTCCAGATCACGAGCCTGACTATAATTGGCAATCATGTCCGTTTCATGGCTGAACGTGCCTTGCGAAGTCAGCGTTTTTCCAACCAGCCGCGTTCCGCCGATCTTTTGCACAATCGCTGTTTTCCCATTAGGCGGCGTGAAGGCATAAAATTTACGGTCGCGGTCATTGAGAATCTCGGATTTGAAAAACCGGGAAAACTGAATTTTAGGCTCTTCCAGATCATAAGTAATCAAGGCCCGGGCTTCGGAACGCTCATGCTGCGCCAACCCGAAACCAAAGGCTCCCATGCGATCCCGCAGTCTCTGAAGCGCCTCGTCTTTACGATCCAGAATGAAATAGAGTTCTTTATCCGTGCGGCCAAAGACATCGCCCAGCGTGCGAATGCCGGAAAAACCTAACGATGCCGCTTCCGCCCGCGGCAGCCCCAGCGCGGAAACCGGTAAATCGAGCACTTCACCAACCGTTTGAATCTGCCGGCCGGCAACCCATGCCCGGACACGCGGGTGCATCGCGAGCAGACGGGCAACCGGATACTCCGAGATCAATCCGCGAACCCGTGCCGTTACCAGTGACGTGGCTTCCAGTTCGTTCTTTAATTCAATGACCGGTGCCTGATCGCGAACGGATTCAACCGTACTCAACCTGAGCGCATTCTGAATTTCACCGCCTTGAGCGCGCAGCTGTTCCAATTCGATTTTTTTCTGACGAAGCTCGGCTTCCAGCGTGCGCCGCTGATTCTGAAGAAGAAAAGCCGAGCCAAAATCACGGGTTGTCCGTGAGGCTTCACGAAAAGCCCGTTCTTCGCGGATTCGCAGCTGGCGGATCCGCGCCTCCAGCAACTGGCTGTCCCGGTTTAATTCATAAATTTTCTGCTCAACAGACCGCTGCTCGCCCTGCAGCGTCGTTTGAGTGTCCTCGCTGACGGACAATTCGCCCTGAGCCTCACTTAAGGCCCACTTGGTACGGGTCTGCTGCCCGACCAAAGTGCGGTAAATCAATCCCAGCCGTTCAATTAACTGAAAGCGGCGCTCGGAAAAGGCCGCTTCAATTTCGGCCTGCCGCGGATCATGGATTCCGGTTTTTGAAAAAACATACTCAAAAAAATTGTCTCCCCGGACCCGGTCCACTTCACGAATCAAATCACTGGAAAACCGGCGAACGAGATCCGGATACCGGGAAGCGGCGATGCGCTGGGCCAAAGCTCCAACGATGACATCTTGCAAAGCACTTTCCTCAAGCACCGTCCGCAGATACCGATTTGTTATTTTTTGAGAGATACTGTCGGGTCTTTCGTTTAACTGCTCGAGCAGCCGGCGCATATCCGGATCAAGCGGACGGTTATGAATCCGCGTATTAGAAGCTTCCAGCATGGCTAAAAGTTCTTTGAAGGCCGCTTCTTCCTCTGCACGGCCGCTCAATGCGGCGCGTCCCAGATCTTCGGCCGCCAAACGCTGTTCTACAAACCGGCGCAGAGCCCCCGTGTGGTCCTGAATCACCGTCAGGCGGCCGGAAGCCGGCAAACGGCTGATATTCAGAATTCGAGCCATCCGGGAAACAAGCGCGCGGTCTTCTTCGTCTTCCAAATTCAGCATGGCAGAAGCCGCCGGATAGAAATTGGCGAGCACTTCGCGCGGCGTATCAAAAACAAAACGGTGCCGTTGACGCAGGGCATTTGTCAGTTCCGAATCCCGCGCCAGCGCCTGGGCTTCTTCATTGCTGATCACCCATGCCGAGGGGCTGGCAGCGGCAATCCCTGGAAATAAAAGATTAAAATGGCGGGGCTCGGTATCAATCACGCTGTTGTCGTAGCGTCCGCGGATGTAAAGAGCCGTTGCCGGCTGGCCCGGGGCCGCCGCATTGGCCCTCACGCCCAGTAATGACAAGGCGGCAAAACCGGCACCGGCCAGAAAATGGCGGCGGCTGAAGGGCGTCGAAATGGACTCCTCTACGGATTCCTTTCGGGCTTCAGAACGATCCCGAACGGAAATTAATTCTTTCAACAAAGGCTGAATCAATCCGGAACGGTCGTCCGGATCCAGACGCGCAGCTTCCTCCAGCCAGGAAATCGCTTCCCGAAGGGGCTCTTCGGCGGTCTCCAGCCCCACAATGATTTTGCGGGCTTCCATATAATATTGAAGTGCTTCTATCTGGGGGCCCGGCTCCAGAGAATTCAACGCTTCTTCTGCCTGACGGAATAACTCCGGCCCTTCATCAATGCCATTGGCAAAAGCCAGCAGCGTTTCGGCGGCCGCCCGTGGATCACCGGGATTCTGGCTCATGGCCGTCTCAAAATCGACTTTATAGCCTTCCACGCGCCGCGATCCGCGAATCATCCGATGAAACACGGACACGAGACCGGTTTCAGGGTCCAGCCGCGCGCCGCGGATAGCCGGATCCCAGGCATCATCCTTGATTGGCGTAATGTGAATCACAAAATCATCGCCATTCAGAAGATTCTTTCCGGCACCCGCCGTTCCGGCCGGATAGTCTCCGTCGGCATAGTAGGTCCACACCTGTTCCCCGATATTTTCAGGTGTGATTCCAAAATCACGCAAGACTTCAAAATGCTCCTCCTCAAAAACAATGTTCAACACATCCGCTTCAACGGTTTTGTTTTTAGCCGGCATCAGCCGGACTGAAGCGCTTAGCCCATAGGCCTTGGCCATCCCCCACTGCACCACGCCTTCCGGCGTTTTGCTGGAAGCAATCGTGGCATGAATCTTTCCCTCTCCGACGGCTTGCAGGGCGCCGATTGTTCCGTCATTGAAAAATTTAATGCCGTTTCTCGCCGCCAGTTCTGCGAAAGCGGGCGTATCCTTCCGGATAAAAAGCGTTCCATTTTCTTTGATCGCCTTTGTTGAAAAATCCCAGAATCGTTCGAAATCCCAGGCCGCATCCTGGCTGCCGACCCAATCAACCGCTTCTCCGCGCAACCAGGTTTCATAGTCAGCCGGGTACGCGGCCCGCACACCCGCCGCGATCATTTCCTTCACATGGTTCTTGTGACGAGGCCGAAAAATCACACCAATATCAAGCTGTCCTGCCGCCACCCCTTCATGGGCTTCAATCTGACGGATATTCCATTCGGTCGATTTCATGATATCCACTTTGGCGCCCCGGGCATAAATACCCGGCGCATAATATTCGGGCAGCGGATAAACCGTTCCTTGGGGTGCATACAAAATGACGGCCGTGCTGCCGTCAATCGCCGCTTTTTTGATTCCCTCGGTCAATTCGACCGGATCGACACCAATGTCGGCCGTTAGAATATCGATGCCATATTGTTCAATATGGTGATAGGCACGACCCAGACGTTCTCCAAAGTACAGCGTTTCAACCTCATCCACCCCGCCTTCGGCCAGGATGGCCGTCGCCATGAGCCGGTCCGCCTGATTAAAATGCTCCCGCATGGAAAACGCGGCAAATTCATCTCCGAGCGTTTTAACTAACTCGGCTTTCGATTTTTCACTATCCGGAAAATCACTGAGATACGGCAGGGCGCTCAATGCGGCCATCTGGGCCGGAATCTGTAATTCGTACGCCGCTTCCAATGCATCGGCTTGAACGGGTTCTTCCGCTTCGTAAATGAGCGTCGAATCCCGAACAACGCGAATTCCCCGTACCGAAGGGTTCGAAATTCTGGCTCGGCTCTGCAGCACCGCCGTCTTGATGGTATCCGGAATCGCCGGCAATTCATCCTCCGGCCCTTGATGCACTTCTCCAGCAGCATGCGCTTGATAGCGAACAAGATCGTCTTCCGCGTTTTCTATCCACCACTGCAGTTCCGGGATGACATCCGCCTCCAGGTGAACGGCCGGCAAATGGGTCACGACCGAGAGAATGCCGTGAGCAGCTTCTGTTAGATCCTCTGAACGATCACCCGATTCATGGGCATTTCGCAATTGCTGTAACCGGCTGAGCGTTTCCGTCACTAAGGCGTCTTCCTGCCCCAGGCGGTTCAGCAAGGAACCGGCCAGCGTCAGAATCGCGCGGCTGTCGGTTTCCTCACGGTAGCGTTCCAACAGCGCCTGACGAATGCTTTCCGAAATCCCGGAGGTATCGGCGATTCTCCCTCGGTTCAAAAGTGCGTTAATTTCGGTCAAAATCGCTACCACCACCGCCCGGTGGAAAGCATCGCTATGTTCCAAATGATTCGGGCTCAGTAAAGTTTCCACCGCCGTATTGCGCTGAGCCTCGTCGACGGCCAACTCGTCCAGCCATGGGTCCAGGATCTGGCGGGGATCCCAATTCGGATCTTGAAAGGCACGGACAACGGCATTAATGGTGCTCGCGAGCAAGGCGGGAGCACGATCCACCGGCTCCGCCATTGGCTGGCCCAACCGGGCCTGATAGGCTTCAGCGCCTTCCCGCACTTCGCTTTCCAGTTCTTCTTCCAGCAGAGCATCCACCACTTCGGCAGCAAAATCACGGGCATCCTGCCATTCACTCTCAAAATTTGCCAGAGCCGCCAGTTTATCGTCCGCGGCCAGAATTTCATGGGCAGAAGCCGCCACATTAATCTGCAGTAATGCTTCATGAAAAATATGCGCATGACTGACCGATACTTCATCCGCCTGTTCAAAGATGGCGACCACGCCACTGATCACTTCCAGTTCCGAAGCAACGGCAAGCACATCTAAAAGCAACCGCTCATTTTCTTCCGTAAACCGGCCGGCTTCGATATCGCTTTTTATTTTTCTTAAACTTTGAATTACCGCTGTCAACACATCGGGAAATCCTGCTTCCGTTCGGGCAAGCGCAATTACTCGGTCAAAATCGGACAAATCGATGACGGGGCCTGCTTCGGGAATGGCCGCGGCATCAGCAAACAAAAGAACCTGCATGTACCCCGCAATCGCACGATCCAGCCGATCGACGATGCGGGCTTCGGGACGATCTTCGGATAATTGCCGCCGCATATTCCCCAAGACGTCGCGGAGTTCCGGCGAGGACGTTTCGGCCAGCAGGGTTTCAATCACTCGAAGCCCCCATTCCGGGTGCTGACGCCATACGGGTCTCAGCTGTTCAGAAAAAGTTCCAACCGGATCTTTATTCGCCAAAACAGCATGCACAAGAGTCACGGCGATGATCTCATTCCAGGTTCGTTCAAAAATTTCGTCCTGGCTCGTCATTAATTCCGAATTTTCCGACTCGGAAGAAATTGAGACTTGCCGATACAACCATTCCGAATTCTTCCAGACTGCGGCAAGAGCGTGATTATTTTTAACCAGATATTTACGACCCGCCACATCCTGTCGAACTTGTTTTAACGTTCGGACCATTGCTTTTAAAATCTGCGCTAAACCACCATCTGTCTCCAAAAGCTCGTCCGGATTTTTTATTTTCGATAAATCAATAATTTCGCCCTTGTCCGAATCGACTCTTATATCAAGAAAAGCAAGGCTTTGGCTGTATCCTTGAATCGCGCGATCCAGACGATCGATCATGCGGGTTTCGGGGCGTTCGGGCGCAATCGTACGCAATCGTCTTCCTGCCCGCTGCAAGATTTCCGACAAATCCTCACGATTTTCTACATTCGGTTCTGCCAAAATGAGCCGACTGGCTTCTTCCAGAATTTCGGCGTGACGCCGGCCCATGAATCCCATTTCGCCGGCAACGGCAATGCGGGTTGGGAGATCAAAGGGAAAACGGGCTGGGTCGACAAACGAAAAGTTCAGGTGGATTTGAAACGGCTGAGCGGCATCCGGCGCGAGATGCTCGGTGCCCTGCACCACGCTGATATCGGCATCGTCGCTGGCTTCCAGGCTCAACCTGAAATTCGTAAAATGAAGAACATCGGCATCGGCCGGCCGGAAGCGCTGATCCACGGTGACGCGTAAAACACCCGCTTCATCCGGCTGGATGCGAATATTGAAAAACTCCTGCGTCCCTTCTTCTTTAGTGCCTAATACCTCAATGACCGTTCCGGCCCCGGCTTGTGTCACTCCGGTAATGCCCGCCGCATCGTCGAGAATCATCAATTGCCAGAGGCGGCTGCTCAAGCTCCGGACACTGTCCGATCCGGCAAGCCCGCGGACTTGCGGCACCGTCATCATCGTACCATTGACCAGCGTATGTAAAACCTTGGCAAGCTCGCGTACGGGACCGCGGTATTCTTCGAGAGCCTCTTCTCCGGCAAATGTTTCAAGAGAATGCGTCAGAATAAAGACCGGGTTGACCAGCGCTTCCAGCCATTGAGCCAACACATCATTTTCCACGTTCCCCGCTGCTTCCATACGGTCCCGGGCAAAAGCTTCCAATATATCCAGTTGCTCGAGCGCCCGGTCTAACTCATCGGCAAAGGGATCGTCAGCGCGGCGGACAATCGACTGACGTGCCTGCAGCGCCTCATCCAAAACCTGCGCCGTCTGTGCCAGATCCCGGAACAATGAACTCACATCCCGCGCTTCGGGTCTTAATTCCAGAGAGACCCTACCCTCCCGCTGTCTCCGGTCGAGACGGCGGCGTGCATCCCATCGTCCTGCAAAAGAAGCGGGGCCATAAGCGAGCGAACTGAGTTCGTCTGTGATATCCGGCGCAATTTCCGACTCCACGATTCCCAGCCAGTCGCGAAGCCGGGCAGCAATTTCCCCCGCTTCCAGACCGTCTGCTTCCTGCTGCGCGTCGGCTTCAACCTGAAGCTCGCGGGCCTCGACCAATTCCAGCCGTCCCTGGCTTTCGTTAAGACGGAATTCTCCATAGAAACGAAGGTCGGGAATGGTAATCGTGTACCGATGCTCGTCCACCGTTTCTCCGGAGCGGGTATCCGTTATGGATTTAAGGCTGTGTTTAATGTCGGCGTCCCCAAAAATTCGAATCTCCGGACTCTTCGCTTTTTCAATCGCATTGCGAAGCAAATCATAGATCTCCCGGCCGTTGTACCCGCGTTTCACATACTGCTGAACCCCGGAATCCAGCATTGCGCCGAAAAGCGCTGCGACTCGGCGTTCATGCGGTTCGGCGGCCTTGATATAATTTGACTGCAGCAGAATCTGCGCCACCAGTGCATCTTCAAGAAACTCAAGAAATGCCGGATTGGCGTTTTCTCCCATCATGACTTTTTCATAGAGGTTTTCCGAACTCACCTGCGTCATTTTCGGCGTAATAACCACATGCGGAATTCCCCGTTCCCGCAGCAGCTCCTGAAGACCCTCGCTGTGAAAACCGCCCGCAATCAACGCCGTTCCAGCGGAGGCTTCTCCAAAAGCCAATGTGTTATCGAGCAGAATTTCATCGCGCCGGCTCGCCAGCTCATAAAATTCTTCCGCCAAATCCACCAGCTCATCCGGAATCAAGGGGAACTCCATGCGAGAAGGACGAAACGTCTGAAAACGGGTACGGATGCGGGAGGTCTCAGCCGCATTTTCCAGGTCCTGCTGCGCTGAATTTTGCCCGGGTTGTTGGCGCTCGAGATAGAACCGGTATTCTTCACGTGTCATCTGAAGCGTGAGCAGACGCTCCAGTAAATAATATTCCTTTGAAAGGTCGATGAACTGACGCTCTGTCTCCGTTTTTGCCAGTTCGGCTTCGAGACGCGTCTCAAGATTTTTCATTTCATCAAACAGCACCAGCCCTTCCATTTCTTCACGCAAAATGAACAATCCCGCCAGTTTCATGGATTCGGGAAAGCGCAAAAGCTCCAGCCCCTGGCGCTGCGCTTCCCGGTACAGGATTTCAAAGAAGTGCCGGATCGTCACCACATCCTTGAACCAGGTGTTTGTCGCCACCCAGGCATGAAAGGCCAAATCATCGCTGTCACGGCTTAATTGTTTCAAACCCGCTTCCAGAAAATCGCGTTCCGCATTTTCTTCGAACCGGGCGCGGACAACTTCTGCCAGTTTTTCAAATTCCATTCCGGATTTTTCCCGGTTCACCTGCTTTTCCAGATCGGTGGCCGTCATAAGGCGGGTCAGATTGGGCCAATCAAATTGATAGCGAGGATCTTTAAGATCGACATTCAGATAGCGATCCGACAATTCCCGTAAAAGATCAAAATATTCCAGCGGCGTATCCTTTTTCTGATGCCAACGGCGCTGAAGACGTGAAAAGCGGGCCAGATCCGGATTGAGCAATTCCATCTCCCACTGCTCAATGGCCTGATCGTAGACCGCAAGCGCCTTTTCAAGCGGCTCTTTATTCTTTTTGGTTTTCTGAAAAACCTGGAAGCTGCGGGTATAAAGCTCCGGATTTTCGACGCCTCGCACATCGGATTGCTCCGGATAACGTAAGGCAAAAAGTTCGGCCCCGGTCATTTCACCCCGCTCCACAAGATGTTCGGCCATCGCCAGATTGACTTCGGGGTCGGGAAAGAGATCGAGAATATTCGGATTGAGCCGGCCGAAAGCTCCTTCTACCGCGACGCTTTGAATTTTTCCGTTCTGGCTCAGATGTTCCAGAATGGCTTCGATATGCCGCTGCGTTTCGGCATGAGCGTGCGCATCCTGAATATGAATGATGACAGGAACGCCTTGCGAAAAATCAGACGGGATAAAACGCGAGTCAATCCGGCCGATTTCTTCCGGTATGGAAAGACTGTGAAGAAACTTAACCACTTCGCCCGGCTGGCTGCCGGCCGGTTGAAATTCCGATGCAGGCTCCGGCAGCGACCAAAGCGCCGTATCGAAAAGAAATAAAAGCGATATCAGAAAGGAAAGAACTTTAAATGAAAGCGGACGTCCGCGATGCCACCTGCCGTTAAAAAGGTAAAGCCGTGTAGTGTTCACGACTTGGTTGCGCTTGCCTTCCCCTGAATTTTCCAACCGTCGATTCCTGTTTTTAATATCCCGAGATCCGGAACAAAATCCCCTCGTCAGAGAGTCTTATTCACACGGCTCCCGGGACATGGTTCCCGTCTGTTAGGTTGTGGGTGCGCGAAATTGCTAATACGTCCAGTTTTTAGATGCCGTTACTAATTCCTTAAAAAAGTTAGCACCTGAAAAGGACAGCGTCAAATCGGCGGGAAAGAAGAAAAATGCGGTAAAATTATCGTAAGCTGTTTATTTTAAACTGTTTGCAGAAATCCGGCGGGAAAAGGTCAGCCAAAATAGGCCATTTTTTTGAGCAGGTGAGCCAGTTCGGGCGGAGAACTCAGGCGGGAACCCTTCTCCAGAATGGCGGGACGGCCATGCTGCAGAATCCCTCTTAATTCTTCCGGGGTCACGGCATCAAAGAAGATGATGACGGGAATCTCAAGACCCCGGTTTTTCATTTCCAGATAAACCTCCCGGCCATCCCGGCGGGGCATCTTGATATCCAGAACAATCACATCCGGCGGCGACGCCGCGAGGCGCTTCAGTCCTTCTTCTCCATTATTGACGACCGTCACGTCAAAAACGGGCTCGGAACGCCCTTCAAGAAAGTCGGTAATCATGACACCGATTTCCGGCTCATCATCCATGACGAGCACCCGGATTGTCTCCGGCACAGGCAAAAGCCGCATTAAATCTTTCTGAAAATCCGGGATGGAGCCGGGCTGATCAAATTCGCCATCAAATGTAATCGCGCTATCCGCCGGAATTTTGCCGAGGCAGAACAGCCGGCAGGCTTCCGACCGCGCTTTTAAGACGCGTAACTTTTGAATAAACGGAAGAGACAGAAGATCCGGCGCAACAAAAACCACATCCGGAAGCTGCCGGTCGAATTCGCGCAGCCGGCTCTCCGGCAAAAAAACAACTTCCGAACGCGTGTCTTCAAAAAATTCCTGCAGAAAATCCGGCCACGCACTTTGTTCCCGGTCGACCACGACAATTTTGCGTTTCATGATTTTTTCTCCGGCCGGTAAACTGCGCCGGCAATACGGACAACCCAGGACCGCGGCAAAAGCCGGTACCCCTGCGCCAAAAGCCGGTTCGCCATGCCATAGATCGCACTGGGCGAATTCCCGTTAAAAAACTGATTCAAACCAAACCGTACAACCGATGCCGCATCAGCCGAAAGAAAAATGCGGTTCTTTCCGATACCGGCCGACGCATGAAATCCGGTGCGCGTATTACCAGGGCAAAGACAAAAAATCCGGATACCCCTGCGGATGTATTCCTGCCACAAGGCTTCAGTAAAGTGCAAAACAAAGGATTTGGAGGCGCTGTAAAGCGACAAATACGGGATGGGCTGAAAGGCGGCAGTGGAGGCGACATTGAGGACTCCCCCGAATCTGCGGCGTTGCATCTCGGGAATCAGCAGCCGGCTCAACATCACGAGCGTCTGGATGTTGACGTTGAGCATGGCCTCGGTATTCCCGTCAGGCGCATCATGGAAATTTCCGCGGTATCCAAATCCGGCATTATTGACCAGTAAATCCACCTGCAGATTCTGCTGCCGCAGTAATTCGATCAGTTCCCGGGCGGAGTTGGACCCGCTGAGGTCGTGCTCCACAATTCGAACGGCCGTTCGAAATTCAGATTTAATTTCTGCGGCGAGCTGTTCCATCGGGGCCCGGGAGCGGGCGGTCAGAACGAGATTCAGCCCCCGGAAAGCCAGCTGGCGGGCAAATTCGATCCCCAGGCCGCTTGATGCGCCCGTAACCAGTGCTGTTTTCCCTTTCCAGTCCGGCATGCTATCCCTTTGAAGTCCTTCAGGTGATATGAATGCGCCCCTCCAGGGCACGGGCCAGAGTCGCCTGATCCGTGTATTCCAGCATACTGCCTACCGAGATGCCGTGGGCGAGCCGCGTCACCCGCACTTTCTCATCTTTCAGCGCGCGCGCCAGATACAGCGCCGTGGTCTCGCCTTCCGTATTCGGATTGGTCGCAAGAATGACTTCCCGAACCTCTCCCTTGCGGACGCGTTCCAGCAAATCATGGATGCGCAGCTCACTCGGCCCGATCCCTTCCAATGCCGACAAATAACCCAAAAGCACATGATAGATGCCGGCAAAGTTACCCGCTTTCTCGATGGCGATGACATCTTTGGGATCTTCCACGACACAGATGATGCCGCGGTCGCGTCCCGGGTCCCGGCAGATCGAACATAAATTCTGATCGGCAAAATTATGGCAAAGTTCACAAAAACGCGTGCTGTCGCGAACCTGAAGAATACTGCGGGAAAGTTCTTCGGCTTCCTGCCGCGGGGATTTGAGAAGGTGAAAAACAATACGCTCCGCTGTGCGGCGGCCGATTCCCGGCAGCCTTCCCAGCGAAGCAATCAGGCGGGACATGCCCTCGGAATAGCCCTTCATCCTTATTCCTTCTGAATAATCCGGGCGCCTTGAAAAATTTCCATGGCGTCGGAAAGAATATCACCCAGTTTGGTCTCTTCGGCCGCTGCCGGAATCTCTCCGCCGGATTCTTCAGACGCAGACGCTGCCGCCTGAACGGTTTCTTCAGAAGTAATGACAAACTGAATGCGCAGCTTACGGCCGCCCACCACTTCAAAGGCTTCTTCAATTAATTTGCGGCTCGCATCCTTTTCGAGCGTTTCCTTGTGAAAGCGCAATTCGGAGGGAAGACCCAGCGTCACGGTTTCATCCTGCACTTCCACGGGCTCGGATTCAGAAAGAAAAATGCCGGTCGACATTCGCTTTCCTTTAACGTAGTCAATGACACGCGGCCAGAGCGACTCCGCTTCGCTGATGGAAAAGTCTCCGCTGCCGGCAGCTGCTTTTGGGGATTTTTTTGACGTCCCGGAAGAAGCGTTTCCTGTTTTGGCCGGAGCGGCTTGCGGCGGTGCGGGCGCAACAGCCGGACCTCTTCCCGACGGCGCGGCCGGCGGTTCGGCTGAAGCCTGGTTGAGAGAGCGCAAGCCGTCCAAATGAACCAGCTTCAGCAGGGCCGTTTCAATCATCAATTTAGGCGGCGCCAGATTGCGGCGAAGGTTCGCTTGCAGATTCTGCAGCACGCTCATTGCCAGCAGCAGTTCGCCGCGCGAGAAAAACTGCCGGCGCCTCTCGAACTCACCCGCGGCATTTTCGCTCCATTCCATAAATTCGCGTGCATTGGGGATGGAGGCAAAAAGGAAAAGATGGCGGAAGAGATCAAAAAGCCCTTTTCCGAACTGCGCCATATCCACGCCTTCTTCATGAAGCTGCCGGACCATCGCGAAAGCACGGGTCACGTCCTTTTCTTTCAACGCATCCAGCATATCGAAATAAATCGATTCGGCGGCCATGCCCAGCATGGCCAGCACATCTTCTTCCTTGATCTTGCCCTGACTGAATGTTGCCAGCTGATCCAGCAGACCCTCGGCATCGCGCAGCGCGCCTTCACTGGCCCGGGCAATCAAAAAGAGGGCATTGGAATCAAATTTGATTTTTTCCTTCGAAGCAATCTCCTCCAGCTTCTTGACCATCTCCGGAACCGGAATCCGGCGGAAATTGAATCGCTGACACCGCGAAAGAATCGTCAGAGGCACTTTGTGCGGCTCCGTTGTGGCAAAAATAAACTTCACATGCGGCGGGGGTTCTTCGAGCGTCTTCAGAAGCGCGTTAAACGCTTCGGTTGTCAGCATATGGACTTCGTCGATGATATAAATTTTGTATTTGCCCGATGTCGGCTTGAACTTGACCGTTTCGCGCAAATTCCGGATTTCTTCAATACCGCGATTGGAGGCACCGTCAATTTCCAGAACATCCATTGAACGGCCTTCGGCGATTTCCCGGCAGCTTTCACAATCCGGGTCCATCTGCCCTTTGGATATCTTGAGGCAATTCAAGGCTTTGGCCAGAATACGGGCAACCGACGTTTTACCGACGCCGCGCGGGCCGGAAAAAAGAAAACTCTGCGGAATCCGTTCCTGGCGGATGGCATTCTGCAAAGTGCGGGTAATCGGCTCCTGGCCGACGACATCTTCAAAGACCTGAGGGCGGAATTTCCGGGCAAAAATCAGATAACTCACAGGGAATCACTCCGGGACTTGAAACCGGTTGAGGGAAACGCAGAAATCATTAATTGGATTCTAAGGATTTTTTCCATTTTGTCTATATTGTTCAAAAGTAGTCTTACCTGTGATAGAATTTGGCTTTTCCCGAACTCTCATGATCAAAAAAGACTGCGCCCTTCAATCTTCGGTCGGAAAAAAAGCCATCATGGCAATCACCGGGCTTCTGCTGCTCGGTTTCGTCATCGGGCATTTGGCCGGAAACCTGCTGGTCTTCCTCGGACCGGATGCCTTAAATGCCTATGCCAAAAAACTGAGAGATCTGGGCCCCGGACTCTGGGTGGCCCGCGGCATTCTGCTAACGGCCGTCGGGCTTCATATTTTTTCCGCGATTCAGCTGGGGATTGAAAACCGGCAGGCCCGGGGGATTTCCTATGTGCGTTTCACGCCCGGACGGACCACCTATGCCGCACGCACCAT
>CAZGID010000033.1:15137-18449 GCA_964526065.1 uncultured bacterium | reverse complement strand
TAGACGGCACCTCTACAAAAGAAGCCCGTGATATTCTTTATGATTTCATGAAAGAATTTGAAGTGCAGGAAACGGATCCGGTTTTGCTGCGCGGCATGGATCCGCCCACCGTATTCCCCGGGCATCCGGTTCTTCGTTCTTTTTCGTCTTCCAATCCGCCGGCAACTGTGAATGTAACGCAGACGGATACTTCTCTTTTCCGCATGGATTATAACGTTTCCAATACCGGCAGTTTCGTCGGAAGCTTCCTTGATTTTGGATTTAGTACGCCAAGGGATCTGAGTGGTTTCAGCAAATTTACTTTTGATATGCGTACCGATAACACTGCGGCGGCCGGTAATCAGCTTAAGGTCGAATTTGTGGACGTCAATAACAACCGCGCCGTGAAATTCATCAGTGGTTTGACCTCCTCTTTTCAGCAGGTAGACATCCTTAAATCCGAACTGACGGGCGCGGATCTTACCAAGATCAAGCAGATCATTTTTGTGGTGGATAGCGGGATGGCAGTCAATCAGCCTAACGGTTTTCTTGAAATTAAAACAGGCGGGATGGATTTTGATCCGGTCATTGCTCCGGTCGCGGATCCCGATAATCACACGATTACACCCCTTCCGGCCAAAAGTACGGGAGAACGCGTTTCGGCTGTTGGCTTTGCCTCGTCGGATGGTTCCAGTTTTACCGTGAATCAGGTCTCTCCGACATTTCTTCAGACGACTTACAACGGCTCGGGAAATAATTCTTTTGGTGGTATTTTCATGAGCTATGACGACCCGGATACACAGGGTGTGCCGGATAGCGAAACGATTAACCTGAATACGCTTTTCCCGAACGGCATCAAACTGCAGCTGGACAATGGTGGTACCGCATTGACCCAGGTGGAACTTGAAATCTCCGATAACGTCGGAAATACCGACCGGGTGATCCTTAACAATATCGAAAGTTTTGGAAAGAAATGGGTGATCCTGCCTTCGCAATTCGACAAAATTGATCCGACCCGCGTGGCAATCATTTCTTTGGTTGTTAAAGGGCAGAAGACAAATGCCAAGTTGAATATTGATTGGGGAAATTTCCTGCGTGATCCCGCCGTGGGCCCGGTGCCGGATCCGGATAACTACACCATCACGCCGCTGCCTGTGAATAAGGACGGCCAGCGCGTAACGCCGATTGGCTTTTCCAGTCAGGATGCGACGGCGACATTGACGACTTCTTCGGGAACTTTTGCTTCCCTCAGTTATTCTGGGACGACCGCTGATTCATTCGGCGGTTTTTTTATGAGCTACGACGATCCCGACACGCAGGGTGTGCCGGATAATGAAACGATTAATCTCCGGACCCTCTATCCGGATCCGAACGGTCTTGTGTTGCAGCTGGATCACAGCGGCAGCACGAATCCGCCGGCGGAGGCTTATCTTGAATTTACCGATCAGAACGGCGTGCGCGCTACCGTTAAGCTCACCGATCTGGCCAGCTTTGGTAAAGAGTGGTCTATTAATGATGCCGTCATGGATGAAATGGAAGCCGCAACCGGAATTGATCTCACCAAAGTTGCCGTTGTATCTCTGTTGCTGAAAGGACAGATCACGGGCGCGAAATTGAATATTGATTGGGGACTTTTCTTTAAAGAACCCGAAGTGCAGCCGGTTCCCGATCCGGACAACTTTTCTATTACTCCGCTTCCGGCCAAGAAGGACGGCAGCCGTGTGTCGGCAGTTGACTTTGTGAGTCAGGATGGCAGTTCGGTCACCGTGAGTCAGTCGTCCGGCACCTTTCTTTCCATTAATTACACGGGTACAGGAAATGATTCTTTCGGCGGCATTTTCATGAATTATGATGATCCTTCCACGTCCGGTATCCCTGATGATGAAACGATTAATGTGAAAACGCTTTATCCCAATCCGAATGGTCTCGTGCTGCAAATCGACAATGCAGGCAGCACGAATGCCTTAAATG
This sequence comes from uncultured bacterium, assembly GCA_964526065.1. Classification (GTDB taxonomy): domain Bacteria; phylum Omnitrophota; class Omnitrophia; order Omnitrophales; family Aquincolibacteriaceae; genus CAZGID01. Next base: position 16,499 of record CAZGID010000033.1, on the reverse strand, counting down.
AAATTTATCTGGAATTTACGGACAAGAACGGCAAGCGGGCCACGGCGAAGCTTGTGAATATTGCGGGTTTTGGCAAAGAGTGGTCCATCAGTCAGGCCGTGATGACCGAACTGGAAGCCTCGACCGGTATTGATTTGACCAAGGTGGCGATTGTTTCGCTTGTGCTCAAAGGCCAGGTGACAGGTGCCAAAATTAATGTCGATTGGGGGAATTTCCTCTTTGATCCTGTGGCAGAAGAAACAACCGATGCGGTGACGGATTTTTCGGCCCATCAGCCGGTCCTTGGCATCCTGGAGCCGTGCGCGGTCAATGGTCAGAATCCCTGCACCAGCGGGACGCTGAATACGGTAACGACATTTAATCAGGCGGGTAATGATGCATTTGATTTTGATTTTAATCTCGGAAACGGCTCGGATCTTGGAGACCGCCGTTTTGCCGGCGTTATTATCGGTTTTGGCAACAATGCCTTTGATGCGACGACGCCCGTTGTTTTGGGGCTTCAGGGTTCTGGCACAACAGGCGGAAAAGCGAGTTTGCTTTTTGAAGATGTGAATGGAAATCAGGTGAAAGTTCGCGTTGAAGGTTTGACGACCACAGCAAAGAAATTCAAAGTCACCAAGGCCCTTCTGGATGGCGCCGGTGTGGCCGGTTTTGATGCGACGCAAATTGCCAACATCGTTCTGCAAGTCGATCCGGAAACGACCGGATCCAGCAGTGCTGTTGGTGGTATTGATGTGACGACAAAAGGGCTGGCATTTGTCCCGGTGGCCCCGACGACAACGGATAATGAAACCGACTTGTCGGCGCTGCAGCCCTCGATCGGAGAGTTGGAGCCTTGCGCGACCATCGGACAGGATCCGTGTCAGTCCACCTTGAATACCATTACGACTTTTAATCAGACCAGTACGGACTCCTATAATTTCAATTTTAATCTTGGGAATGGTTCGGATAACGGTTTCCGCCGGTTTGGCGGCAGTCTGATGAATTTTGGAACCAATGTGTTGGACACAACGGCCGGTCTGGTTCTGGGATTTAAGGCCACAGGAACGTCGGCGTTGAATCTTGATTTTGTGGATGTGAACGGAAAGAAAGTAACCGTTCGCGTAGAAGGGATTACCAGCGCCGGATTTACGAAATACAAAATTACCAAAGCCTTGCTTGATAGTGCGGGGATTCCGGGCTTTGACGCGACCCAGATTCAGGTGATCGCTGTGGTGGTTAATGATGTCGTGACGGGCTCGACCACCGCCACCGGTTCGGTGGAGGTCAATTCCAAAGGACTTTCTTTCACGCCTGTATTGAATACCACAACGACGAAGGCGTTGACGGATCTGTCGGCATTGCAGCCTGCGGCCGGAGAGC
>CAZGID010000033.1:0-15037 GCA_964526065.1 uncultured bacterium | reverse complement strand
AGCCGTGCGCGACAGCGAATCAGGATCCTTGTACGAGCGGGACGTTGAATACGATCCCGAGCTTTAATCAGCCGTCGAAGGATCAGGTGGACTTTACGTTTAACCTGGCGAATGGATCGGCGACGGGGAACCGTCTGTTTGGCGGAATGCTGCTGGGCTTTGGGGACAATCCGTATGATGCGACGAACGGGATTGTGCTTGGGTTCAATACGACGGGGACGAGTGCGTTGAATGTGGAATTCGTTTCCGGAACGGGAGCGAATGCGAAGAAGGTCACGGTCCGCGTGACAGGACTGAATAATACGGATAAGAAGTACAAGTTTACGAAGGCGCTGTTGGAGAGCGCAGGGATTCCGGGTTTTAATGTGGCGGATATCCGTTCGATCACGGTAGTGGTCAATGACGTGGTGACGGGATCTGCGACGGCGACCGGAAGCGTGAAGTTCCTGGGAGCCGGGCTGGCGTTTACCCCGGTGATTAATACGACAACGACGAAGGCGTTGACGGATCTGTCGGCATTGCAGCCTGCGGCCGGAGAGCTGGAGCCGTGCGCGACAGCGAATCAGGATCCTTGTACGAGCGGGACGTTGAATACGATCCCGAGCTTTAATCAGCCGTCGAAGGATCAGGTGGACTTTACGTTTAACCTGGCGAATGGATCGGCGACGGGGAACCGTCTGTTTGGCGGAATGCTGCTGGGCTTTGGGGACAATCCGTATGATGCGACGAACGGGATTGTGCTTGGGTTCAATACGACGGGGACGAGTGCATTGAATGTGGAGTTTGTGGATGGCGGGAACCGGAAAGTGACGGTTCGTGTTGAGGGATTGAATAATACGGACAAAAAGTATGAGTTCACGAAGGCGCTGTTAGAGAGCGCTGGGATTCCGGGCTTTAATGTGGCAGATATCCGTTCGATCACGGTGGTGGTCAATGACGTGGTGACGGGCTCGGCCACGGCGTCGGGAAGCGTGAAGTTCCTGACGAACAGCATTGCGTTTACACCGGAGTTGTCGACGACGACGACGGATGCTTTGACGGACCTCTCGGCCTTGCAGCCGGCGGCCGGAGAGCTGGAGCCGTGCGCGACAGCGAATCAGGATCCTTGTACGAGCGGGACGTTGAATACGATTACGACGTTTGAACAGACCGGAAACGGAACGGTAAAGTTCAATTTTGATCTGGGGAATGGTTCCGATGACGGCTTCCGCCGGTTTGGAGGAACGCTGCTTAATTTCGGCAGTAATTTTGTGGATACCACTTCCGGTGTGGTGCTCGGTTTCAAGGCGAGTGGCACAACAGCATTAAACCTTGAATTTATCGATAACACCGGAAAGAAAGTAACCGTTCGCGCTGAAGGGGTGGCGGGTGGTTCGTTCACCAAGTATAAAATTGATAAAGCCCTTCTTGAATCGGCGGGGATTCCGGGATTCGATGCCACCAAGATCGCAATCATCGGGGTGGTTGTGGATGATATCCTGACCGGATCCAAGACGGCCTCCGGTTCTGTCGAAATCAACACGCAGGGATTGGCTTTCAGCCCGCTTGCGGAAGAAACAACCGATGCGGTGACGGATTTTTCAGCGCAGAAGCCGACGCTTGGCGAACTCGAGCCCTGTTCCATTCCGGGACAGGATCCGTGCGTCAGCGGGACCTTTAATACGGTACCCAATCTGGTACAGGACTCAGCCGATCATTTCAGTTTTGATTACGATCTGAGCAAAGGTTCCGATGTGGAGTTTCGCCGCTTTGCCGGAACACTCCTGCTTTTCGGTAATAATGTTTTTGATGCCACAACCCCGATTGTTCTGGGACTCAAAGGAACTGGAACCACCGGCGGGAAGTTGAAGCTTGATATCGTGGACAACAATGGCAACAAGGTCACCGTGCGGGTTGAAAACCTCACCGCTGTGACCAAGAATTTCAAAATTACCAAGGCTCTGCTCGATTCCGCCGGAATTCCGGGATTCGATGCCACCAAAATCGAAGTCATTTCGATTGTGGCAGATGATTCCACGACAGGTTCGAATCTGGCGACCGGTAATATTGACGTCACGACCAAAGGGCTGGATTTCACGGGCGTAAATGACGGTGCGACCTACAACGCCGCGCTTCACACCGTGCTCCCGAACGATCCGGGCTTGTTGGCCGCTGGAGGGAATACAGTTCCGAATCGACTGCCCGGTTTCATCACGCAAACCCAGTCCTCGGACAAAGATTATCAGTTTGTTTATGACCTCAGAAGTTCCAGCACGGCTTTCGTCTTCAGTCAGATCGTTCTTGATCCGACCGGCGTGACACTGCCGGCCAATCTGGTCCTGGGACTTAATGGTCCTTCCGGTATCAGAATTAAAGCGGAAGTTGAAGACGTGAATGGGAACAAGATTACCGAAATTCTGGGGCTGCATGGTGAGCTTCGGAATTACACCCTGGATTTGACGGCCAATCCGTTGTTTGACCGTACCAAAGTGAAGTTCATTACGTTTTCACTCGACCGTCAGCTGACGGAAGGAAATAACCGGGATACGATTGAAGTGAAGACGGCGGGTCTTGACTTCACGCCCGAATTAAACGGAACGGCATTTGATGCCAATGCGCATACACTGATGCCGAATCAGCCGAATCTGGGAGCGGCGGGAGCGAATACAATTCCCAACCGTTTGCCGGGCTTCATTACCCAGACCCAGAATTCGGGCACGAACTATGAATTTATTTATGACCTGCGCAGTTCCAGCACGGCTTTCGTTTTCAGCCAGATCGCCTTTGATCAGGATGGCGAAACTCTGCCGGAAGATGTGGTGCTGGCATTGAACGGCCCAGCCGGTGTTCAGGTCAAGGCGGAACTCGAGGATATCAATGGAAACAAGGCGATTTATGTCCTCAATATGCAGGGAAGTTTCCGTAATTACACGCTTGATCTCGGAGCCAGCAGCGTGCCGGCCGGTTTTGACCGGACCAAGGTGCGTTTCCTCAATCTTGTGCTGGATCGCGACCTTGCGAATGGAAATAATCGGGATACGATTCAGGTTCAGACTCTCGGCCTGAACTATACACCGGTGGTGAGCGGCACGACGTATGATGCCAATGCGCATACACAACTGCCGAACCGTCCGACGCTGAATGCGGCCGGTGCGAACACGATCCCGAACCGCGTGCCGGGTTTCATTACCCAGACGCAGAACTCCAACAAGTCGTATGAATTCATCTATGACTTGAATGGTTCCAAGACGGCATTTGTTTTTAGCCAGATCAATTTCAGCAATGGAATTGCCAACCTGGGTAATAACGTGGTGCTTGGATTGAACGGTCCGGCCGGTGTTCAAGTGAAGGCCGAAATCGTAGATGTCAACGGCGAGAAGGTTGTTCAGATTCTCAATATGACCGGTAGTCTGAAAAACTACAATCTTGCGCTGACGGGCAGCCATGTGCCGGCAGGTTTCGATAAAACGCAGATCCAGTTCATCAATCTTGTATTGGACCGGGATCTGGCCGGAGGCAACAACCGGGATACCATCGAAGTGATGACGAACGGTTTGGATTTTGCAGCCCGCGTCGATGGAGCAACATTCAATGATGCGGCATTGACCGAATACGTCAATAGCCCGGCGCTTACAGCGACCGGCGGTAATACGGATCCGAACCGTGTGCCAGGAGCGATTACGCTCACGCCGATCAGCGATGAAGAGTTCAAGTATGTCTACAATTTGAATGTCAGCCAGACCAGTTTTGCGGTCACCAAGCTGGATTTTGGCGGCACGCCGGAATCTTTACCCGAAAATTTTGTTATTGCGGCGCGCGGGGGAGAAGGCAGCCAGACGGAAGTGAATGTTTATGATACCAATAATAACGTCGCGTCGTTTGTGCTTAATCTTCGCCCTGTTTATCAGAACTACACGCTTCAATTGACGGCGGAGAATGTTCCTGCCGGTTTCGACCGTACGAGCATTCAGCGGATTGAATTTGTCCAGGATCGTAATCGTCTGGACAACAATCTCAATGAATTGGTCAAGATCCGCACGAAAAATGTGCAGTTCACGGCTCCGGCGGCGCTGCCTGCGGAACTGCAGGCCGTCAAGGACGATCTAATTGATCGCGGACTGAACTTTTTCAAGCAGGGAGTTGGTTTGGATCCGGATACACATTTCCCGTATGATGCCATTAATACGGATGGCGTTCTGGAAGCCAATTCCAAATTTACCCAGCCCACACTGATTGGATTTTATCTGCAGATGCTGGGCGATGCAGTGAATGGTCATTTGGATCTTGGATTGACGGAAGCGGAGCTCCTGACGGAAATTGAATTCGTCATGGATAATCTGCTTCAGGTGCAGACGGATCATGGCTGGAATGGTTTGCTGCCGTTTCTTCATCTGCAGCCTTCGATTTCACCGGTTGATACGGTGGGAATTGGGGACAATCTGAATTTGCTGCAGAGTCTGGCGGTGCTGATTGGTTCGCTTGAAGGCGCCGGATTGTCAGGCGCCTCCCAGACGCAAGCGACCTCGATTGCCACAAAGGCGAATACCTTTATGGATAATCAGGAAGCGGGTTATGTGGCTTCGGTGCATCCGACATTTGGACTGTTCCGGGCGGCCTACAACACCAGCACGCAGACATTTGATTCCTTCCTGGACCGTACGGCAACGGAATTCATGGGCGGCATTGCGCTGGCCGTAATCCGTTACAATAATGTGCCCGATTCGGTATGGACCGATCTGGCGAATCCGGTTCAGAATTATAAAGACCAAAAAGGAAAAACAATTCCGAATCTGGCTACTTTCGATGGATCGGCCTTTCAGACCTTCTGGCCCCTGTTGAAGAATAACCTGCTGGATTTTGTGGACTATCGCAATGCCTTGCATAACGGGTATGCGACTCAGTCGGATTGGGCGAACAAATTCCATATTCCGGGATTTATTTCCGCCGCGGAAATTCCTGAAGATCATCAGTATGTTGGCGATCTGGGTATCCGCGATATTTCGGAGAACGGAATTCAGGAATTGACGATGGATATCGGTTCCACTTATGCACTTGCCAGCGCCTATCTGGTGGATCCGGTGAAGACGCTAGAATGGCTGAAGGCGATCAAAGATGAGCTCCCGGCAACGTACGGGACGTATGGTTTTGTCGATAGCGCCCGGTCGAATACGGAAGTGGCAAAACGCTTCCTTGGCATCGACCTGGCTTCTACGGTTCTGGGTCTCTCGGGACAGGGACCGGCCGCCTTTGATCTCTATTTGCAGAACCGCGGATTGGAACTCGATTACAACCTGCTGCTCGATATTAAGGGTGACGAGTTCCCGATTGCCAAGGAAGGCAGCATTGCGGCGCCTCCTGAATTCCCGGATCGCAGTCTGGCGGTTTTCCGGAATCTGGAATCGACCGGTATTATTAACAATTTCCCGGCCGATACCTCGGTTTCCACGGGAGCCAAATTCCAATACGGCGCCTTGACCGGCGGTTTTGGCGGTCAGGTGTTTACACTCGATCAGGTTTATGATGCGACCGCGAATCAACTGGTTATTCAGTATTCGGTGATTGATTCGCCGCAGCAGCTCAAATTTGAGTTCAAGGATTCGGCCGACGTCACTCTGTTTACGGCCACGCCGACTCTGGTGAATCAGACTTCAGGACTCAATACGGCGAAGCTGGTCATCGACCTCCCGAATCAGGTGGCGATGGAAACCCTCAAGAAGGTAGTCATCGTCGTGGATCAGAATGCGACGGGAGATCAGAGCGGTGATTTCTTTATCCACTCGATGGTCTTCCAGCATCTGCCTTCTTCCCAGAATCTGACGCCGGATGCGAATCTGGGCAGCGGCGATGTGACCGAATTGCCCGGCGATCCGCCGGCACAGCTGGTGAGTGCTTCCGGCGGAAGTACCCTGAACCGGGTTTCGGAAGACTTGTCGCAGTTGAACTTTAACCTCAATACGGACGCATTCGCCGGGATCAGCATCAACTTTGATCCGAATAATAACGGCAGTTCGGCGGATCTCTCCGGCTTGAGCAGCATCATATTCGGCATTGGTTCGGACAAGGCCGATAAGATTAAAATCGAAATTGACGATGAGGCAGGTAACCGGGCTGTTTATTATGTGACGGATATTGATTCCACCCGGCAGTACTATGAATTCATGACCTCTCTGGCAGCTCAAAGTATTGATTTAACAAAGGTTAAGAGAATCAACCTGATTGTCGATTCTTCTTCTGTGACTTCGGGGAACGAAATCGGCAGTTTTGAGCTGGAAATCGGCGGCTTACTGTTTCCCTAAGCCGTGTGCTATACTTTAATTGCGAGCAGGTGATGAAGACTTTACTTCGATTTCAAACCGCAAAATGGGTGTTTTTAGCCGTCTTTTTTGCTTGGGCGGTGAACGGACCTGTTTATGCCAATGTGGCTTTGATTAAAGCCCCTGAAATTTCCACGGATCAGGTTTTTACGGGAACCCTCGTGCTTACCTATCCGGACGGCCGGATCGAGATATTAGAACCGGGTGATGAAATTCCCTCCATTCCGTCGGGAAGCACACTTGAGATTTTCGACGGGCATATGCGCGTTGTGACTCAGGAGGGGGACAGCGTTTCGGCCGGTTGTCTGGGACAGGAATTTCAGGTTTCGAATGGTGCTTCCGCGACCATATCATGTGGTCAGCAGGAAGGCAAAATTGCGGTCCTGTCCAATTTCGTGACATTTGTCGGCGAAGATGGACAGCAAAAGACCGTGGCCGCGCCCGATGTGCTTCCGATTATTCTCGGGCAGCCGCTTTTGCCTGCAGCGCCGACGGCGGCGGTGGAAAGTCCAGGTTTTGCCGTGGATACCGCGGCAAATCCCGATTCGACGTCGATCGAAGCCCCTTCGCCTCCGGCTCCGCCTTCAACCACACCTTCGTCTTAATGCTTTCAGGCCTGTTTTCGAAAAAGGCTTCTTTTTCGTTTTTCCTGCTTTTGGTCCTTTTATTCCTTGGTATTCCGACCGCCCGCGCTGATTTTAAATTGCTCGATGCCATCCAGGAATTCGGTGAACGCCGTTTCGTCAAGCCGGAGCCGGCCCGTTTACAGGTGGGGCCCATCCGGGTCCATTCGCAATTCCGTCAAAAAGCCACCTATGATGACAATATTCTGCTGGAAGATGAGGACGAACGCGAGGATGTGATCTGGAACCTGCAGCCGAGCGTTATTCTGGAACTTCCGGTCAATACGCATCAGATTGCCGTCGGGTACGAGGCGGATTTCGAAATCTTTTCAAAGTCCCGTCATGCCAATCAGACCGACCAGAACCAGAACGCTTTTGCCCTTGTGGATCTTAGGTTCCCGGACTGGTACATCAATATTCTGGACCATCTTTCCGAGACGTCCGGCCGCAGCGGTACGACCTTTACCTCACGCATTCCGCGCATCGATCATTCTATTCATCCGAAAATCGGATACCGCTGGCGCCGTTTCATTCTGGAAGTGGGTTACCGGCATTTCACCCGGGATTTTCGCCGGCAAATCGATGACAGTCTGGATTTCCAGTTAAATGAATGGACCATGGTGCTTTTTTATGACCTGTTCGCCCGCTTGAAGGCGCTTTTCGAAACGCAGGTATCCCAGATCGATTATGACGACAATTTCTCCCGCAACGGAACGTTTACCCAGTTCCGCGTGGGTGTGGAAGGGGAGCTGCGGCCGAACCTTGAAATCAAGGCACGTACCGGTGTGCAGTTCCGCAATTATGAAGTGGAGTCTGAGCCGGACTTCAATTCCTGGGTGGCCAGTCTTCGGATGGATTACCACTGGCGGGAGAACGTCCTTTTTACACTGTCCATGGAAAGAGTCCCGCTGGAAGCCACTTTTGGAAATGTGAACTTTTTCAAGCGGCATATTATCCGTTTTGGAACCGAATATGGTTTTGCCACGCGCTGGACGCTCTTTCACAATTTTAAATATTACCGGGACAGTTATGCCGAACGCGCTTCGGCCGGCACCCGTTCCGGCTTTCGCCGCGATAATCACCTGACCTTTGAAACCGGTTTGCGCTTTGCGGCATCCGAATGGTGGGAACTCGAGATGGCTTACGAGTTTCTTTACCGGAATTCCAACTTCAATACGTTCGATTACACCGATAACCGCTTTTCGGTGACCTCCGTTTTCACGTACTAAGCCGTATTTGCCTTGCCCCTCTCCAAAAATGAAGTGTTCAAAATTGACACAGATTTGCCGTTAATCAATCAAGCAGGTATACTCTAGATAGAGGTTTATATATGTTGTACGACCGCATCGCGGTCATGGTGCTGGCCGTGTGCCTTTTGATTCCTGCCTGGGGCATGGCGGCGCCGGTGACCGGGGGTTACAGCGACAATCAAGAGAATTACCGGATTGGGGTCGGCGATCTTCTCGAGATCGAGGTCTATGATGAGCCGGATCTCACGCGAGAAGTGCGTGTCCTTACCGATGGCAGTGTTTCCTTTCCTTTGCTCGGGATTGTAAAAGCTGAAGGTCTTGCTGTTAATGAGCTTCAGCAGGAAATCACCCGGCGGCTTGCGGCGGAATTTCTGGTGAATCCGCAGGTAATCGTTTTTGTCAAAGAATTCAGCAATGTATTTGTCTTTGGAGAAGTTAAAAGTCCGGGATCCTTTCCGGTTTACGGCACCATGACCGTATTCGAGGCCATTACGCTGGCTGGAGGATTTACGGAAGTGGCGAATGTCAGCAAGGTGAAAGTCATCCGGCGGCAAGATGGCCGCGAATTCACCTTCGTCGTGGACACGGAAAAGATTACGAAGAGAGGGGATACTTCCGAAGACATCGAACTCAGAGCCAATGACCGCGTCATTGTGCCTCGCAGCTTCTTTTAGGAGATTCCGTGAAGCCCCCCTTAAATCCTGAAGAAGTTCATCTGCGAGATTATCTTTATATTCTCCGCAAGCGCCGCTTCATCATTATCTTCTTTGCTTTGCTCGTTCTGGCCGCCGGCATCATGTTTACGCTCAATGAAAAAGTTCTTTACCGGGCGACCACGACTATTCTGATCGAAAAGGAAAATCCGAATATCGTCAATTTTAAAGAAGTCATGCAGCTGGATACGGCTTCCAGCGATTATTACCAGACACAATACCAGATTCTGAAAAGCCGCTCCCTCATTGAAGCATTGATTCAGGAAGAACAGCTGGAAAAGGATCCCTTTCTCGCCGGCTCCCGGCAGGGCGGATTGCGGCAGTGGCTAATGCGGCTGCAACGCCGCTTCAGTGGTTTCTTTCCGGAATGGTTTGACAGCTTTCTGATGCGCCCCAGTCTCTATACGGTTTTTATAAAAAGCATGCTTGAGATTGAACCCTTGCGGAATTCCCGGCTGGTTAAAGTGAGTGTGGTGCATCCCAAACCTGTTATGGCCGCTCAGTTAGCAAATCAACTGGTCGAATTGTACGTGCGGCGGAACCTTGAAGACCGCTACGCCATTTCGGAACGTGCGTCCAATCTACTCTCCAAAGAATTGACAGAATTGAAGGCTCGCGTGGTGCAGGCGGAACGCGAATTGCAGCAGTACAAGGAATTGCATGGGCTTGTGAATATTCCATCCATCCGTGAAAAAGATGAATTTATTCAGGATGCCCGGCTGGAATTAGTCAAACTTCAAGCCGAAGAGGCCAAGCTCTCCAAGCGTTACCTGCCGGCCCATCCCAAAATGATCAGTCTCCGGTCCCAGATTGCGGGCTTGGCGGAACAGATTCAGGTTCAGGAATCCAAGACGCTTGATCTCAGCCGGGTGGCCATTGAGTATTCCCAGCTCGAACGAGAGGCCGAAACAGCGCGGCGCATTTATGAATCACTTTTAGAACGATTGGAACAGACGCAAACCGAAGCCCAGACGCAGTCCAGCAATATCATGGTGGTCGATGAAGCCGTGCCGCCGGTCAAACCCTTCAAACCCCGGCCTTTTTTGAATCTGGCCGTTGCATTATTCGCCGGTCTTGTGGGAGGCGTTTTACTCGCTTTTTTTGTGGAATATCTGGATCCCACCGTGCGTATTCCGGATGATGTGGAAAAGGGCCTGGGGCTGCATGTCTTTGGCATCATTCCGCGCGTGATCCGCGCCTGGAAACGTGGTCCGGCGAAAGGGGAATTGATGTTTACCAGTAAAGGGCATTCGGCCGTGTCGGAGTCCTTTCGCGCCATGCGCACCGCCTTGCTGGTCAAGTTACGGCATATTGCGGGCTGCCGTACCATTCTGGTGACGAGCGCCAATCCGTCGGAAGGAAAAAGTACGGTGTCGTTGAACCTGGCGGCTGCGTTTCAGCAAAATAATCTGCGTGTGCTGCTTGTGGATGGTGATTTGCGCAAGCCGCGGCTTCATAAGCTTTTTGATCTCCCCGCTGACGGCGGCCTGGCGGACATTCTGGAGCAGGGAAAAACCCTGACGAAAACCGTGCATGAAAATGCCGGCGGATTGGGATTTGATTTTTTGAGCTGCGGCAGCCATTCGGAAAAACCCACCGAAATTCTGGGCTCTGAAAAAATGCAGGCAGCACTTAAAGTTATCAAAAAAGCTTATGACATTGTGATTATCGACAGCCCTCCTTTTATGGCGGTGGCGGACGTGGCGGTCATGAATGAATGGGCGGATGCCATGATTGTAATTGCCCGTTATCAGAAAACACACCGGCGCCACCTGAAAGACGTGCGAAGAAATTTTAGCGGCGATGGAAAGAAGATTCTGGGAGTCGTGATTAATCAGGTGAGTGTGCGAGAAAAGGATTATTACTACAATCAGTATTATTATTACGGGTACGGCGACGCACGCGGCTCTCGATGACCGGAAAAAAAACCTCTCTTCCTGCCCTTTTTCTCGCCGCCGTTATTTTATTAAGTCCTCTTCTTTTCGGATCCGTATACAGCTGGGCCTTCATGGGCATTTCCTGCCTGCTTTTTATTCTGATCCTGCTGGCTCCCGATATGCTGTTGGCTTCGAAATATTTCTCCCGTTTTTTTATTGCGGGGCTATGCCTGGTCTGGGCATGGAGTCTGATGCAAGTCTTTACCGTTTCCGCCAACGGCTACGAAACGCTGCAGCAGAGCCTTTTCTGGATGGCCGCCGGCATTGCCATGGTGGCCTGTCAGCAGTTTTCCCGGACGACCAATATCCGGCTGCTAGGCGCCATTGCCTTCATCGGATTTTTTGAGGCCGGATACGCCCTCTACGAAATCATCAGCGGCCGGGATGCGGTTTTATGGGCGGTCAAAAAGTCGCATTGGGGATACGCGACGGGCACGTATTTTAACCGCAATAATCTCGCGGGGCTTCTGGAACTGAGCCTGGGTGTGTCGGCCGGCTTTCTTCTGCAAGCCATCCGGATGCGGCGAATCGGGCTTTTGATTTTAAGCTTTGTCAGTGCGGCAACCATCATGGCCAGCCTGGCGCGGACGGGTTCGAGGATGAGTCTGGTGGCACTGGGAGTGGCATTTCTTCTGCTGGTTCCGGTTTTATTTCGGCGCGACAGTTTGGCCGCCTGGAGCTTTTTTGCGCTTTTTGCCGTTTGCGCCGGAGGGCTTCTCTGGTGGAGCCGAGAGTTGCTCTTTTTGCGTTTTGATTCGCTGGCGGACGGCTGGGGGACGTGGGAAGGGCGCCTGCTGGCGTGGCCCGGCATATTAAAGCTGATCAGCGAGCATTTGTGGACGGGGGTCGGGCTCGGGAATTTCGCATGGATATTTCCCGCCTACCAGCCGGCAGCGCTGGTATGGGAATGGGATCATGCCCACAACGATTATCTGGAACTGGCGGCGGAACTGGGACTTCCGGCCGCAATTGTGATTTTTTGCAGTTTTGCCTGGATTCTTCTTCACGGCTGGTTTCGGATGATGAAATCCGAATCTTCCTTTTTTCCCTATATCTGGGGGGCCTGGCTTGGAATTTTTGCGTTTTTGATTCACGGCCTGACGGATTTCAATCTTTCGATTCCGGCTAATGCGCTGTTGATGCTGATTGCGCTTTCAGCGGGTTTTCGGCTGGCGCGGCCGCGCGAGAAAAAGGCCGAGATCGCGGCGACTCATATCATCCGGTCTGAGCGGCCTCCTGTCTGGCGGCACGCCGTTCGCTGGGGAGTGCGTCTGACGGCTGTTGGAGGCATTTTGTTGACCGGGCAAATGGCCTGGAGCGGCGGCCTTCATTACCAGGCACGACAGGCACTTGAGCAGGAGCAGTACGGCAAGGCATTGAAAAAATTTGAAAAAATTCCCGATATTTTCCTTGAAGATGCGGGCCGCCACTATGATTTTGGACTGGCTGCCTGGCATCAGGGGCGGCAGGAAGACAATCCGGCCTGGTACAAACTGGCGACCCATCATTTTCGGGAGACGCGCGAAGCGGTTCCCTCTTATGGAAAAGCCTGGCTCTATGAAGCAATCAGCGCCGCGGCACTGGAAAAAAGTCAGCGCGGGAAAATTTCAGCGCAAGGCTGGCAGCAATTCCGGGATCAATTGGAAAAAGCCTATGCGCTGGAAGGCGGCAATGCCTGGGTTTCTTTTATGACGGGTATCCATCTGATTTCGCATGACACCCATCTGGATGAACCGACCGCGAAAGCGGCTCTGGACCGTATTCGCCGCGGGATTGCATTATCGCCTTCCGGATATCTGGAACCAGCCCTCGATTTTCTCTGGAAAAAGAACCAGGATTGGGAACGTATGATAGCGATTGTGCCCGAAACCTACGACGCCTATCAGGTGTTCATTCGTTTTCTGGCCGAGCGCGGTCTTTGGAAAAAAATGGCAGAGATTTATCCAGCCTATTTTGAACTGCAAAAGAAAGAATATGAGAGGCGTGTCGACCGCGGGCTTATTTTTCTGGAAAAAAGCGATTTTGCCAGAGCGCTCGAAGCCTTTCGCGAAGCCCATTGGATTATGGAAACGGGGGTAAGAGCTCAAGCGGGGATGATTGCGGCTGCCGAGGCGCTGGACAAGCTTCCAGCCGATTACCGCGAGACGTTGAAAAAGATACTGGAACAGGAAGACGAATCGCTCGGGTATTTGCTGGACCGCCTCGGTCCGACAGTGCGTTTGACCCGCGATCCCTATTTAATGGGTATTTACGCTTATCGGAAAGAAAACTTTGCCGAGGCGCTGACTTTGCTGGAGCAGGCGGCAGAAACCGGCAAGACGCATCGGCGCTATCTGGCAGATCTGGTGTCGCGTCAAGGCGATAAAGGCCGTGCCGTTCAGCTGTTGATGCCGGCTTTGGGTGAAAAAGATCCGGACTTGCGCGATTTGCTGCTGCTCGCGGAATGGGATACGCGTTTTACGGAGCAGGTCCAGGCCAAAATTGAATCGGCTGGGACGGCACGAAAGCCGGCTCGCGCCTGGTTTGCCGACGGAATGGAGCCGGGCAAACTGGATCGGCATGCGCGGCAGGGAATGGTGCTGAATCTTTTGCCCGGACGCCGTTTGATTGAAGTTCAGGTGAAGGGGATTCCGAATGAAGCGGAAGAACAAGGGGTTTTGATCTTCCGCTTGCAGGGACAGGTGATAGGAACTGTTTATGTGAATGATTCGGAATGGTATCCGGTTCTCTTTCCGGTCGATGTGACCGGTGGACGCCGGTGGTTTGAAGCGGAACTATTGAACGGGATGCAGACGAAAGACGGTAGAAGCGGAACCCTGGTGTTTTTAGGAGATGTTGTGGTGCAGTAAGCCATGACCACGCGCGCACGTCATTTTATCCTCACGCCATTATTTGCGATTGCCGGCCGCGCCGGCGGTATCGTCATTCCGTTTCTGATTGCCTATTACTACGGTGCCGGCTCGTCATCGGACGCCTTCTTTTTTGCTTTTGCCCTTTTGTTTTCACTGACGGGTCTTTTTGTTCCCATTCTTGAATCCCTTCTGGTTCCTTATCTCGCAGAATACCGTGAGGATGCCGCCAAAACTTCCAGCCTGGCCAATGGAGTTCTTTTTTTCAAACTTCCAGTCGTTCTTGCCGTGGCCGCTCTGATTGCGGCCGGGCTGGTTCCTTTTCTGACACGGGCCAGTGGTTTTGATCCGGCGACGGCCAAGCTGACCTGGGAGCTCTATCTTGTTATGCTTCCACTTTTAATTTTCGGGACGGCCGCCGCTCAAAGCAATGGGATCTTTTATACCCGGAAAATATTCTGGTTTCCGGCTGCATCGCCTTTGATTCGATCCCTGCTGGTTATTTTGTTTCTGATTTTGTTCCATCAAACCGCGGGAATCCACGCGCCGGCCTGGGGATTTGCCGGCGGTGAAATCCTTCGCTGGGGGATTGGGATGATTCTGGTCTGGAAACTGGCCGGCTGGCGCCCCCGCATTAACTGGCAGGAAAGCCGGGAGAAAATGCGGTCCTTTATGGGGCACGCCGGTTATCATCTCCTGGCCCTGCTGGCCTTGAATCTGATTCCTTTGACGGACCAGTGGTTTGCGTCCTGGCTGGGAGCCGGAAACTTGAGCCTTCTCAGCTATGCCGACCGGCTGTTCCAGGTGCCTTTCCAGCTCATGATGACCGGTTTTCTGCAGATATTCCTGTCTTTCTGGTCGGATCACTACTATGCCGAATCCCGGTCGGTTTTTTGGCAGCGGGTGCATCACGATATCCGGATTGTTTTTCTCGTCACCCTGGTCCTTTCTGTGGGGCTGATTGTGCTGCGCCGGCCGGCAGTTCATCTTGTGTTTGGCTGGGGAAATAAATTGCCTCAGGAAGAATTGCGTGCGCTGGAAGTTCTCTTTGCCTGGTTGATGGCGGGATTTGCCCCGGCGATTCTCAATTTGCTGTATGTGCGTGTTTTGTTTGTCTTGAAAAAAACGCCGGTCTTTTTCTATCAGTCTTTAATCCGGCTGCTGCTGAATATTGGTCTGAATGCCGTTTTTAT
The DNA here is from genome assembly GCA_964526065.1 of uncultured bacterium. Taxonomy (GTDB): domain Bacteria; phylum Omnitrophota; class Omnitrophia; order Omnitrophales; family Aquincolibacteriaceae; genus CAZGID01. Next base: position 179 of record CAZGID010000033.1, on the reverse strand, counting down.
GCGCATTTGGGGATTGGCCGGGATCGCGGCGGCGACATCGCTGGTTTTTACTTTGACCACATTATGGCTCTATTTCTATGTGCGCCGAAAGGCTATCGCGGAGGTTTCGTCATGAAGGTGCTGGTAGCGAATCTCGCCTCGCCGGCCAATCCGGGAGATCAGGCAATTTTTCGCGGGGC
>CAZGID010000032.1:17494-18639 GCA_964526065.1 uncultured bacterium | reverse complement strand
TACCGTGCTGCGCGATGGTGACGAAAATGTTTCAAAATAAAATTGTGGAATTTGAAACCAAGATCCGGGATTTGCAAAAAACCAAAAAGCGTTTGAAATCCCTTTTGTCCACCTGGACAAAATAAGGAGGTGATCCTCATGGATTGCTGCGAGAAAGGATGTTGTTCGTGATGTTGCTTTACAAGGCCCTGGCGGAGATGGGCGGCACGTTTGCGCTTATCTTCGTCGGGGCCGGAAGTATGCTTCTTTCTGAAAAGCAGATCCTGCCGGCCTTTTGGATTCCGGTCGCGTGGGCCCTGGCGGTTTTTCTGATGATTATTGTGGTCGGGCCGGTTTCCGGCGCGCACATCAATCCGGCCGTGACGCTGGCGTTTGCGGCCGCCAAACGGATTCCGGCCGGGCAGATCGGGTTTTACTGGGCGAGTCAGGCCGCGGGCGGCCTGCTCGCTGTGGGGCTATTGAGATTGTGGGCCAAATGAAAACGACCGTGCTGATTCTCTGTACCGGTAATTCGTGCCGCTCGCAAATGGCCGAGGGCGTGCTGCGCCATTACGGCGGCGGCAAGTTCGAAGTCCTGAGCGCGGGAACCCAGCCGTCGCACGTGAACCCGGTGGCCATCGCCGTGATGAAAGAAATCGGCATCGACATTTCCGGGCACCGCTCCAAGCATCTGGATGAATTCCGGGGGAAGCAGATCGATTGCGTCATCACCGTCTGCGACCAGGCGAACGAAACCTGCCCTGTGTTTCCGGGCGCGGGGCAGCGGTTGCACTGGCCCTTTCCCGATCCGCCGCACGATCAGGAAATCACCGAAGCCGTCCGCAACGAGTTCCGCCGTGTCCGCGACCGCATTCATGAACGATTCCGCCGCGCCGCCGAAACCGGCACGCTCGATTAGTCCCTGGCCCCCGGATTTTTCGCCGTGGAGCGCGGCTGGGAAGCCTGCTATACTGCTTCCCTCATTAAATACAGTCTTCCAACAGGAGGCCTCGTCATGCCACAACGACTTTCTCAAGAACTCGTGCCCGCTGTTCTTTCCGGACCAACTTGCGCAGATTTATTCGAAACGCTCAGCAAAGAATGGCCAGCCATGCGAGAAAGCATTCCTTGGGATGGAGATTGGACTGCATGGATCAAAGGCTATT
>CAZGID010000032.1:0-17484 GCA_964526065.1 uncultured bacterium | reverse complement strand
CGCTTGGTTTCATATCCGAACATAACACGTTGTCACCCAACTGCGGAGATGGCGAATACCTTGTCGATCTCTGCTGGTGGAAAGAGGAGGCCTCCCAATATTGGCTTGAGCTGATTCTGGAATCTGAATGGAGTGGCGATTGGAAAAATGAAATTAATCAGGATTTTTATAAATTAATCGACATCAAATCGCGACTTAAAGTTTGGATCAGCGCTTGGGGAAAACAACAGAAAATTAAAGCTTACGATTACCTGCGTCAATGTATTATCAGCGCGCGTTATCGTCTGCCGGAAGAGCAGTACCTGATACTCAATATGCCTTACAGTAAGTTGAAAGGCCATGAGGCATGTGTCGAAGTAGAAGGCGTCTGGCTCGACAACCGGGGCGACATTCTTGGGGAAGGCATGTTTCTCATTCATCGGCATTCAATATGACTCAAACTTCGAAGACCTTGACGGTTTCCATTGCATGCAGCGCGAAGGCGGTTTATGCCTTTGTCTCCGATCCGCGCCATCTGCCGCAATGGGCCGCAGGACTGGCGCGTTCGATGCGTCCGGAAGGCGATCACTGGATCGCCGAAACGCCCGAGGGGCCGGTAAAAGTCCGCTTCGCCCCGAAAAATGAATTCGGCATTCTCGATCATACGGTTTCTCTCGCGCCCGGCGTCGACATCCAGGTGCCCATGCGCGTCGTCCCCAATGGCGAGGGGAGCGAAGTCATCTTTACGCTGTTCCAGTTTCCCGGCATGCCGCCCGAAAAATTCACCGAAGACATCGGTCTGGTCGAAAAAGATCTTCAAACCCTGAAAACCCTTCTCGAAAAACAGCCGTCGTCCTGACAGTTTGCCGCCTTCGTGCCATTTTAAAGGGCTTTGCATTCCGGAAGCCCCGGTTATAATAATGGGCGATGAAACACCTCAAGCTGCACATCGGCGTCGCATTCGGAATCGCCCTCACCCCCGTGCTCTTGTACCTCTCCCTGCCCGTCATCGGATTGCTCGGGGTTCAGTTTCTGAGCGTCTACAGCTTTCCCGTGCAGGGATTTGAAGAACCCTTCTGGAGCTATGATGCCGCCACGGGCAATCTGCCCACTCCCGTTGGTGTCTTCACCTCCATGGTGATTTATCTGAACCTGTACCTGCTGCTCGTCTTCGGCGGCAAAGCTCTCCTCAAAAACCTCGGCTCGAAAAAGTAGGGCGATGGACGCGCCATTCTGGATCAAAAGCTGGAAGGAAGGACGCACCCATTTTCACCAGCAGCATTACCACGAAAAGCTGACCAAATACTTTCCCGGATTCAATCCCGAAAAAGGGCAGAAGGTGCTGGTCCCTCTCTGCGGAAAAACCAAAGACCTTCTCTGGCTGCATGAGCTTGGGCTGGACGTGCATGGCATTGAATTATACGAGCCGGCCGTAAAAGAATTTTTTAAAGAGAACAACCTGCCGGCGCCTGAAGTCGTTCAGAGTGCGGATTTCAGAACGTATGCTTGCAGGAACATTCTCATCCGCTGCGGCGATTTTTTCAGATTCCGCGAAGACGCACATTATGATTTTGTTTACGACCGCGCCGCGCTCGTCGCGCTGCCGGCTCCCTTGAGACGGGATTATGCGCGGATCATCAAACAAGCCCTGAAGCCAGGCGGTCAATATCTTCTTGTGACTTATGCCTATGATCAATCAAAAATGGACGGGCCGCCTTTCAGCGTCGATGCGGCTGAAATCCACGAACTCTATGCCGATCAATTCACCATCCAATTGATGGAGAGCCAAAAGCCAGGCAGCGAGGGCGCCCGGCTCTCCGCGTTGGAGGGTCTTAAGCAGCAGGTTTATGTCCTCGAAAAACTTTGATTAGTGCCTGGCTCTTAATTTTCTCCTCCTCGCGGAAAAACCCTCATGCAATATCCGGATAGACAGACTTAAAAGACCTCCTGGGGACATTATCGAAATACAATCAAAAATTTGTCATGGAAATCCTATTTAAGATTTGACAAATCTGACTTAATGGATAGAATTACTTAAATTTCTTACTCAAAGGGAAGATTTAATGGCTGATATTTTTTTATGGGCATGGGACTGTCGTAAGCAAGGTACCCCGCCAGATGAACCGATTTTTTCTATGGCTGAAATAAGAGCTATTCTTGAAAAGGAAGCGGATGAAATAGTTTCAGAAAAGCGGATACGGCAGTGTGAAGAAGATGGCATTGTGACCCCAGCCCGTACGCAAGGCGGCCATAGAAAATTTTCGGTGACAGATGTGTTATGCATATATCTATGCATAAAGGGATGTGCACACTTAAGTTCGGAAGGGGCCTTTTTGCTAGTTACTCTCTATCGCATGTCAAGAAAACAGCCGACAAAGCATGACCCAACAATTTTTGATTATGATCCTTCAGCCTTGGAAAAGGGCCATATCGGTAATTTTATAAATAACCCAATGGTAAGACGTCAATTTTCAGATATAAAAAAGTTATCGAAATTAATCCGTAGGATCGATGACTTTTTAGAAATTAACCGATTTGCGAAAGAGCATGGTATTGCTTTTAAATGTGATAAGGATGAGCTTCTAATCGTCGAACGTGCAGGCATTAAAATCAAAATTGCACCTCCTCTTACAGAATGGCGAAGCGTCAAAATGGCGCTACATTTAAAGCAATTCTACATTGCAAAGGCCAAAGTTGAGAATCGGTTTCCTAGCACAAAAGAAGAATTCCAGGCATTTAATAAAAAAATAAATGAGAGCATTCTTAATAAGCTTTTAGAGCAAAACGATGGAGTGGTTGTAAACAAAGGGGGTGGCGGGGAATGACGCCGCTGACGTAATCACACCGCTTTTCTGAGATCACGATTGCCCTGCGCGACCCACGGGGCCGTGATTAGCTAAATGCCTCGGGAAGGAGGACGTCGGTAATGAAAGACAGAAAATGTCCTGCCGGATACCGTGAGGTATTTTGCAGGTATATTATGCGGCATGGGAAAATTATTTACCCTAAAAAGGCAAAGTTTTTCCATTTCTTTGTGAAGATTAAGCCGTAATATTTGCGTCGCTCCGCCACCCCCTCTACAGAACTAAAAAACTTAATTCACTTTCTAAGAAAATGCAAAAGGAGGTTTGAAATGGTGGTAGAACAAAGTCGATCAATTGGGCAGGCGATAGATGGCGTCATTGAAGCCTTGACTGGTTTAAGCGAAGACGCGCAAATCGTAGCTATACGAGCAGCCTGTGATGCACTTAAATTATCTTATCAATCTTATGAAGATAAGAGTTCACGAGGTGGTGCGATGCCCGCACTGCAAAGTGAAATAGGTTCGCCGAAAGACATCAGAACTTTAAAGGAGACAAAGTCGCCTAATTCAATTATAGAAATGGCTTGTATTGTGGCCTACTATTTAGAGCACATAGCGATACCCTCCGAGCAAAAGTTTGCAATCAATAGTGATGACATTAAAAAATATTTTATACAAGCAAATTATCCTGTGCCTAAAGCGGCGCAGCAGGTACTTATAGATGCTAAAGGCGCTGGGTATTTTGATGCGGCCGATGAAAGAGGGTATTACAAACTTAATGCGGTTGGCTATAACTTGGTGGTGCACACGTTGCCGCGAGAGGGGGGTGCGCAACGGCGGCGGCGTGTTTCTAAAGAAAGCAAAAAGCGGTGAGCACGACTGCGCGATCTATTCAGGCGCTGAGAGAATTGCAAATTGATCTTGAGAGAATAAATAAGAGAATGTCTAAAATTAATGCAAGCCAACTTGGTTCCATTGAACATCGTGAAGCTGTTAAAGGATTTGTGGATGGTTACTTTAGGAATGTGCGCAATGTAATAGCAAGAGAATGCGGTGATCAGGAGACGATGTTGGAATTAGATTTAGTCTTTCAAAAATTGTTAGGGCTGACTCATCGGCGATCTAAAACTTCGATATATAAGCGCCTTTTGAAGAGTATTAAAAAATCGTTAGTAGACCTAGAGAAAGAAGTGTTATTGCTTGCATCAGGAAAAGCGGATAACGACGACCCCATTGATAGTAAAATAGTGATGACGCTCAAAGGTTTGGTTCCTTCAGCGGCACTTTCCTATGAACAGGCAATAGTAGACTTGAGAGAGGGAAGCAGAAGTTCCTGGCGAGGGCCTGCTGCAGATCTTCGTGAAACACTTAGAGAAGTCTTGGACCATCTGGCGCCCGATAAAGAAGTGATTAAACAACCGGAATTTACTTTGGAAAAGGATGCTAAGGGGCCTACGATGAAGCAAAAGGTCCGATATGTTCTTCGCAAAAGGGGTTTGAGTAAGAGCTGTTCCGACGTCGTAGAACGGTCAACGAGTTACGTTGATGATATTGTGGGTGGATTTATCCGTTCTGTTTATACGAGGTCAAGCGTTTCGGCACACACGCCAACAGAAAGAACAGAAGTGGTTAGAATTAAAGAGTGGGTGAGAACAGCACTTTGTGAATTGCTTGAATTATAGTGATTAAATAACGAGTAAAGATGCAACAGAAGTACGTAGAAAGCAGCATGCTGCAGAAAACAACACTCCCTGAATCCAAATACCGGAAGCTGCTGAAGGACATTCGCGGGATCCTGGCGGAGGCGCGGGAGGATGTCGAGCGGGTGGTGCGGCAGCGGCTGGTGGAGACGTACTGGCAGATCGGGAAGCGGTTGACTGAAGAGCAGATCCTGGAGCGGGCGGAGTACGGCGAGGCGCTGCTGGAGGATCTGGCGGAAGAGCTTGAAATGGATTCGGTGACATTGCGCCGTTGTGCGCATTTTTTTAATACTTACAAAGTTGCCCCTAGGGGCAACAATCTAAGCTGGTCGCATTACCGGGAATTGCTGGCGCTGCCGGATGCGTCTACGCGGTTGTTTTACGAGAAGCAGGTCGAGGAAGAGGGCTGGACGCGGGATCAGCTGGCGGCGGCGATTAAGCGTGGGGCGCATGAGGCAAAGTCCAGAAAGAAAAAATCGGCGGAGCAGCTGGAGCGGCCGCCGGCGGAACTGTACGGCTACAAGGCCAAGGTGGAGCGGGTGGTGGACGGCGACACGTTGATTCTGCGCATTGACCTGGGGTTTCAGGTGTGGAAGGAACAGCGCGTGCGGCTGGCCGGGCTCAACACGCCGGGGCTGGATGAGCCGGGCGGGCGGGAGGCGTACCGTTTTGTGCGCGACCGCCTGGCGGGCATTCCGTTTGTTGTGGTGAAAACGCGCAAGATCGACATCTACGGCCGCTACGTCGGCCACATTTTTTATTCGGCGGCCGAAACCCGCAAAGACCGCGTGGCGCTGGCGGGAACCTACCTCAATCAGGAACTGCTCGAGCGCGGGCTCGCGCGGCGCGTGTAATCATGTTCCATCCTCCCCAGCCTGGCAGCGTGCGGCATGTGCTCGGCATCGCCCTGCCGATGATGGTTTCCTACGCCTGCGACACGGTGATGATTTTCACCGACCGGCTGCTGGTGGCCAAACTCGGGCCGGTGCCGATGAATGCGGTGATGGCCGGCGGCATCAGTCATTACATGATGATGGGCCTGCTCATGGGACTGGTGGGCTACACGACGGCGCTGGCGGCGCAGTACCTGGGCGCGGGGCAGAAAGAAAAATGCCCGGTGGTGACCACGCAATCGCTGCTGCTGATTCTTGCGGCCTACCCGGTGCTGCTGGCGTGCCGGCCGCTGGTGCATGCGTTCTTCGGGGTGATGGGCGTCACCGCCGAACAGCGTGCGCCGCAGGAAGCGTATTTTGATTTACTGCTGTGGGGCAGTGTGGCCGCGCTCGCGCGGCATGCGCTTGCCAGTTTTTTTACCGGCATCGGGCGCACGGGCATTGTGATGACGGCGTCGGCGGTGGCGATGTTCGTCAATGTGGTGCTGGATTATTTTCTGATTTTCGGGCACGGCGGTTTTCCGGAGCTCGGCATTCGCGGCGCCGCGGTGGCCTCCATTGTGGGCAGTGCGGCGGGCGCGGCGGTGCTGGCCGGCGTGTACCTGGCGCCGCGCACCGAGGCGATGTTCGCGGTGCGGCGCTCGCTTCATTTCAGCCGCGAGGTCATGGCCAAGCTGCTGCGTTACGGTTCGCCGCCCGGCGTGGAAATGTTTCTCAACATCCTCGGTTTCAACGCGCTGGTGCTGCTGTTTCACAGCACGGGGCTGGTCGGTGCCACGGCCGCTTCCATTGTGCTCAACTGGGACATGGTTTCGTTTGTGCCGCTGATGGGAATTGAAATCGCGGTGACCAGTCTGGTCGGCCGCGCCATGGGCGGCCACAACCCGGCGCTGGCCATGCGGGCGACGGCGTCGGCCATCCGCTTCGGGCTCGGCTATTCGGCCGTGCTCTTTGTGCTCTTCGTCTTTTTTCCGGAAATGCTGGTGGGTGTCTTCCGTCCGGCCGCCGGGGTGGACATCTTTCAGGAAGCGGTGCCGCTGGCCGTGATGATGCTGCGTCTGGCCTCACTGTACGTGTTTGCGCAGGCGATGCTGATGGCCTGGATCGGCGCGCTGCGCGGGGCGGGCGACACCTGGTGGGCCATGGGGATGACCGTCGGCATGCACTGGTTTCTTGTGGGAGTTCTCTACCTGCTGCTTTCGGTCTGGCGCCAGCCGACGGAAGCGGGCTGGATCGCCCTGATCGCGGTCTTTCTGCTTTTCACGGCGCTGGTGTATGCCCGCTACCGCCAGGGCAAATGGAAGTCCCTGCGCCTGGTCGGCCCGCCGCCGGGCGAACACGAAATCCCGGCCGCGCCGGTGTGAGTCCCAGCTCGTTCGCATCAATGCCGACCGCGTAGTCGAAAAAACTCCATAAAGCCGGCGGATGGAACCGGCGGCCGGAAGGGTTGGCAGCCTTCACGCCGATGCCGATCCGGTCCAGATCCAGCGTCAAACCCAGACGCGTGTCGGCGCGTAATTGCTGCCAGGCGCGCTCCATTCCTTGCGACCACCGGATATCATCAAAGACAAAGACGGCATCCGGTGCGGCTTTCAAAATAATCCGTTCAAAATAATCCAGTGTCGGCTGATACTGATGATTCCCGTCCAGAAAAATAAAATCCACGGGCCCGATTTGTTTCAACGTGGATTCCAGCGTGTCCTCGAAGAATCCTTCCACATGGGTGATGTTCTTTAAATTCAAACGGTTGTGTATTTCCCGGGCGATGGCGAGACGGTAAGGAGAGCCTTCGAGCGTAGTCAGCCGGCCGGCCCCATTGTGCTGCAGCGCGAGGGCCAGGTAGGAAGCGCTGATGCCAAGGTTGGTTCCCAGTTCCAGAACATTGTGCGGTTTCAGGCTGCGGATCAGTTGATACAGTGCAAGTGCCTGTTTGAAAGGTTTGCTGGCGAGACAGATCTGATGAATGGGCTTGCTGCCATGAGGAAGACTTTTGTCTTCAAAATTCTGCGCCAGCGGTTCCTGCCGGTTGAGCAATCCCGTGCGTTCCGCTTCGATTAAAAAAATATCCGCTTTTTCCTTTGGGGAAAGACAGGCCCCTTTCAGCCGGGTCAAAGCCTGAGCCAGCCGCTTGCCTTGTCTGGGGGCCCGGCGCAGGAGGGCTAAAAGAGGGGGCAGAAGACAGAACCGTGACAGCGCCTTTTTGAGCCTTCGTTTGAAGATCCGGAGAAATCTCGGCTGACTGTCCATGATCTTTAATTAACGGGTTTTTCAAAATTTAATGAAGCGGGTCAGGTTTGCCTCTACGCTGTGGGGATTAATCGGGCAAAAAAAAAGGAAGGCTCTGATATTTTGTCCCCGGGGATTCGGCGACAATCGCCACTATGCAATCAAGCCGCCAAAAGAATTTCAAAGACCGGAGGAAAATCCGATGACGCTCAAGACCACCGTGCGGGAAACGCTTCGTCAAACCGGCCTGCTGCGCACCGCCTACCGCATGCGCAATGCCGTGGCAAAAAAACAGCCGCCTTTCATGACGCTTTCGCCGCACCTGCTGCTGGCGCTGAATCATGCCTTTCATGAAGCGCGCGGGCAGAAAATCCTGAACCGCTCACATTACCTGGAATTCGGTTTGTACCGCGGTTTTTCATTCTGGTACGCGCAGCAGCTGGCCGGGCAGCTGGGCGCCGACGACATGCATTTCTTCGGGTTTGATTCCTTCAGCGGCCTGCCGCCCATTGAGGGCCGCGACCGCGACGGCGATTTCCGCGAACGGCAGTACCGTGCCGGACTGGAAGAAGTGAAAAGCAATCTCACGCATCACGGCGTCGATTGGGAGCGCACGGTGCTGATTCCGGGTTTCTACGGTGACACCCTGCCGGGAAAGACGCCCACGCTCTACGGCGTTGAAACCTGCTCGGTGTGCGTGGTGGATTGCGATCTGTACGAATCCACGCGACAGGTGCTGGACTTTGTGGAGCCGAGCCTGGGGCGGTGCAGTTACATGATTTTCGACGACTGGAACTGCTACGACGGCGATCCGGAACGCGGCGAACGCAAGGCCTTTGCCGAATTCGTGGAAAAGTACGACATTGAAGCCACGCCGCTTGCGCTCTACGGCGGCAACTGCCAGCTTTTCTTCCTCGAAAAATAAACAACAAAGAGTGAAGCGAAAGTTGTCCGCCGCGAGTTCCGCAGGGCCGAAGGCCCGAGGACTGTTTGAGCGCCGGACAAGCTTTCGCGGAGCTCAGGCTTGCCAGAAGCTCCAAGCAGCAGTACACTGAAAAAATGACGAACCGCCTGGCGCAGGAAAAAAGCCCTTACCTCTTGCAGCACGCCGGCAACCCGGTCGACTGGTACGCCTGGGGCGACGAGGCCTTTACCAAAGCCCGCAAGGAGCAGAAACCTGTCTTTCTTTCCATCGGTTATTCTACCTGCCACTGGTGCCATGTCATGGAAGAGGAATCGTTCGAGAACCGGACGATTGCCGATTTTCTCAATCAGCATTTTGTTTCCATCAAAGTCGACCGCGAAGAGCGGCCGGATGTCGATCACGTGTACATGCAGGCCGTCATGGCCATGGCGGGCGCGGGCGGCTGGCCGCTCAGTGTTTTTCTGACACCCGAAGGCAAACCGTTTTACGGCGGCACGTATTTTCCGCCCGAGGACCGCTGGGGCCGCGCGGGATTCATGACGGTGCTCAAGGCGCTGGCCGGCAAGTGGCAGACGGAACGTAAAGCGGTGGAGGATGCCGGCGAGCAGATGGCGGCCGCACTAAAGGAAGCTGTCGCCGAACAGACAGCCGCCGAAGCGCCGCTGGATGAAAGCACGCTGCGCACGGCGTTTGAACAGTTTCAGGGGCAGTTCGACACCACATTCGGCGGCTTCGGGCCTGCGCCGAAATTTCCGCGTCCGCACATCCTGGGATTTCTGCTGCGTTACGCAAAACGCGCGAACGAAGCCATGGCGCAGCGCATGGTGGAGGAAACGCTCGAGGCCATGAGCCGCGGCGGGCTCTTTGATCCGCTCGAAGGCGGCTTTCACCGCTACTCCACCGACGGTGAATGGCATGTGCCGCATTTCGAAAAAATGCTCTACGACCAGGCGCTGCTGGCGCGCGCGTACCTGGAGGCGTTTCAGGTGACGAAGAACGGGGCGTACGCTGCAACGGCGCGGCGTGTTCTTGACTACGTGCGCGCGCGGATGGAGCATCCGGCGGGCGGTTTTTATTCGGCCGAAGATGCCGACAGTGCGGGGGATCCTGCCAACCCGAAACACAAAACCGAAGGTGCCTTTTACATCTGGACCGAAGCGGAAATCCGCGAAGCGCTGGGTGATGACGCCGACCTTTTTTGTTTTCATTACGATGTGCGTCCCGGCGGCAATGCCGAACATGACCCGATGGGTGAATTCAAAGGTAAAAATATTTTGCGCGAAATCCGCACGCGGGAAGAAACGGCCGCGCAATTCAAAAAGAATCCCGCGGACGTGCACACGGCACTTGAGGCCGCGCGCGCCATTCTCAAAAAGAAACGCGACGAACGCCTGCGCCCGCATCTGGATGACAAAATTCTGACCGACTGGAACGGGCTCATGATCGGCGCGTTGGCGCTGGGGGCGCGTGTGCTGGGCGAACCTGCGTACGCGGAATCCGCCCGCCGGGCGGCGGATTTTGTCCTTACCAAACTTCAGACCGCTGAAGGAAGATTGCTGCACCGCTGGCGCGATGGCGAAGCGGCCGTGCCGGGGTTTCTCGATGATTACGCGTTTTTGATCGACGGTCTGCTCGAACTCTACCAGACACAGTTTGAAGCGCGCGATCTGGAAAAGGCCTGCACGCTGGTGCGCGAAATGCTGCGGCTCTTTCGCGATGAAAAGCAGGGCGGCTTTTTTATTTCGGGGGCGGATGCCGAGGCGCTGATTGCGCGCGGCAAGGATCTCTACGACGGCGCCCTGCCGTCCGGCAATTCGGTGGCGGTGTCGGTGCTGCTGCGGCTGGCGCGGCTCACCGGCGAACGCAAGTGGGAAGCGGCGGCGGAAGCCGCCTTGACGGCATTTGCCGCGACCGTGCGGCGTTTTCCGTCCGGCTACCCGCAGCTGTTGATGGCGCTCGATTTTCAACTCGGGCCTTCGGGGGAAATTGTGGTGGCCGGTGCGCGCGACGAGGCGGTGACGGCGGCGCTTCTGAAAATCGTCGAGCAGACCTTTCTGCCGCGGCATGTCGTGGCGCTGCATCCCGTGACGACGGAAGAAGCCTTGCAGATCGAAAAGATTCTGCCCTTCGTTGAAAAGCAGACCACGGTGCAGGGCAAGCCCGCCGTTTACGTCTGCGAGAATCACACCTGCCGCGAACCTGTGACCGACGCGGCAGCTCTCGCTTCTATTCTTAAATGAGAATCAAATTACTCGTTTTTTCCCTGCTTCCGGGCCTGATCCTCTTCGGCGCGGCCGAAGGCGTTTTGCGTCTGGCCGGTTTCCGGTATTCGGATACGCCGCTTGAAATCCAGTCCTTCCCTGAAAAAGTGGCGGAAACCCGGCAGCGGGCCGTCAAGAAGGGTTTCAAGAAAGACAAGTACCAGCACTGGGTGCCGCAGGATTCTTTCGAAGACGATTACGCCAGAGAAAAGCCGGCCGGGACGGTGCGTATCGCGGCCCTCGGCTGTTCGTGCACGCAGAGCTGCGCCTTTACCGATGAGAGTTACCCTTCCTTAATGGAAGCCAAGCTGAATGAGCAATTCGAAACCCGTTACGAAGTGCTGAATGCGGGGGTCGGGTCGTATTCGTCTTACCAGGGGCTGCAGCGGCTGAAGCATGCCGTGCTGCCGTACGCGCCCGATATCCTCACAATTTTTTTCGGCTGGAATGATCATTGGGTTTCCAGCATGCCGGACAAGGAGATCCGGATCAAAAGCGATTTCGAAATCAACGCCGTGAATTTTTTTGAGAAGTTCCGCGTGTACCAGGCGCTGCATTTTTTGATTGCGAAGGGACTGCAGGGTGCGAAACGGAACGGGAAAGAAAAACCGGAGGTGACGCTGCGGGTCGAACCCAAAGACTACGAAGCCAACCTGAAGCAGATCATCGCACTGGCGCGCGAACACGGCATTCAGCCGGTGCTGATCACGGCCCCGTACCAGGCCAATCTGTTGAAACCCTTTTGGAATTTTCCGACGTCCGACATCCAGGAACTGATTTTCATTCACGAAGCGTACAATGGGGTGGTGCGCAAGGTGGCCGAAGACGAAAATGTGCCGCTCGTCGAGCTTTCGGGCATCCTGCAGGAATTCCTGGCGCGCGACGACACGCCGGTTTTTACCGACGGTGTGCATTACACGCCGATGGGCTGCAATCTGGTGGCGACGTTTATTGCCAGCGAACTCAAACGGCAGGGGCTGCTTTCATGAAACCGAAAATGGTTTTGGGCGCCGGCATCCTGATGGTGACCGCCGCAGTGGCGGCGTTTTGGTGGCAGACAGCGCGCGGACCGGGCGTGGTGTGGGAAAACTATTCGGAGGCGCGGCTGGAGGAAGCATTGGCCGCGGGGCAGCCGGTGGTGATCGATGTTTTTGCCGACTGGTGCCTGCCGTGTCATGAACTGGACCGGTTCACGTACACGGACCCCGGCGTGGCGCGGTCGCTGGAAGGATTTGTGAAACTCAAGCTGGATGCCTCCGAACCCGATGCGCCGGGCGTGGGGGAGGTGCTCGACCGCTACGGGGTGGAGGGCGTCCCGACCGTGCTCTTTCTCGGGCCCGACGGCACCGAGTTCCGCGCCGCCCGCATTGAAGGCTTTGTCACCCCTCGCGAATTCCGCCGCATCGTCCCCCAAAGGTGACAGGCACCTAAAAAGGGGACAGGTAGAATTCTGTTGGCCATTTCCTGCGGTTCCACTAGAATATTTTCTCCCCTCTTTCTTTTCTTAAATTCCCGTCAGAAATGAGGTTGTCATGCCGCGCCGGGCACGAAGTCATTTGCTTTATGACGGGTGTTTTGCCCACATCATCAGCCGTTCGATCGAAAAAAAATATGTTTTTGAGGAAGATGCGGCTTTTTGCCAGTTTAAGGAGTTATTGATTCAGGCGCGAAAGGAATATGGTTTTCGCGTGTACCATTATTGCTTGATGAATACCCATTTTCATCTGGCGATCCAGATGGAATCCGTACCGCGTTTTGCGGCGGGCATGAAATGGCTGAAACGGGAGTACACCAACTGGTACAATCAGGCCCGCCAAAGACGGGGAACCCTTTGGCAGGAGCGTTACAAAAGTTTATTAATTGAAGATACGCACTATCTTTATGCCTGTGGATTGTACATGGAGCGTAATCCCGTAACAGCGGGGATGGTGACAAAGTCGACGGACTGGCCTTACAGTTCCAGCCGGTGTCATGAGCTGGGCGCGGTGGATCCGCTGGTGCAACCTTATGACGATTTGCCAGCCCATGGTGAAATCGTGGAATTTCCGGAAAAGTATTTTGAACGGGGTCCGGCGATTGGTTCGGAGCTCTTTCGAATTCAGATGAGGGACCGGCAGCTACCTGTCCCCTAAAAAGGTGCCTGTCACCTTTGGAAGGGTCTTGACATCAAATCGAAAATGATTATCATTTAATAATTATTCTCGAAGGAGTCAGGCGTTTGGAATCAAAGGAAGCCGTGCTGGAGCAGTTCTCGGAAGATTGCCGCCGTCAGGGGTTAAGTGTGACCGCCCAGCGGCTGGCGATTTACGCGGACATTCACGGCACGGATTCGCATCCCACGGCCGAAGAAGTGTACGGGCGATTGAAACCGCAGTTTCCGAGTCTTTCGCTGGCCACGGTGTACAAAACCCTCGATACGTTCGAGAAATACGAATTCGTCTCCAAGACCCGGGCAACCGGTGAAAAGGCGCGCTACGACGCCAACCGCGCCCCGCATCATCACCTGATCTGCAAGCAGTGCGGGCGGATCGAGGATGTCTACGATGCCGGGCTCGAGGCGCTCCGGCTGCCGGAGGGCGGGAGACACGGGTTTGAAATCCACGAATACCGCATCGATTTCCGCGGCCTGTGCGAAAATTGCCGGGCGGGCGGAAAAGCCGCTGGATAATTCAGTCCGGATTTGATAACCTTCAACCACGAAAAAGGAGTGTGTGTCATGGCCACAGCAGAAAAGCAGGAAGTTCAGGCAGTCCGGGTCGGCAAGCCCGCCCCCGATGTCAAAGCCCAGGCGCTCGCCGCCGACGGTTCCATCAAGGAAGTGAAGCTTTCCGATTACCGCGGCAAGTGGGTCGTGCTTTTCTTTTACCCGCTTGATTTCACGTTTGTCTGCCCGACCGAAATCCGTTCTTTTAACGATAAATACCAGGATTTCAAGAAGCTCGGCGCCGAAGTGCTGACGGCCAGCACCGACAGTGTGTACTCCCACAAGGCCTGGCAGGAACACGGCCTTGGGAAGCTGAATTTCCCGATGGTAGCCGACACGAACCACACCTGGAGCCGCAGCTTCGGCGTGCTGGTGGAAGACAAGGGCGTCGCGCTTCGCGGCACCTTCATCATCGATCCGGACGGCGTGCTGCGCAGTGCCGTCGTCAACGACCTGCCGGTGGGACGCAGCGTCGATGAAACGATTCGCACCCTGCAGGCTTTCCAGACCGGCGAACTCGTGCAGTGCGGCTGGAAGCCCGGCGAAAAGACGCTCGGCAAAGGCTAAAGTTTGTCAGGTGACCATCACCTGAACGGGGGACAGGCACGCAAGTGCCTGTCCCTCTCTTTTCAATAAAAGGAAAAAGGTTTCAATGCCCATTCGTACCAAAGTCATCAAGCGCCCGAAAATGACCTTCTGGCACAAAATTTATGTGCCGGAAATCATCCGCGGCGTGCTCATCACGTCGAAACACTTCTGGCGCAATCTGTTCTTCCACACCATGCACAAGTTCGGCCTCTTCAAGGCCATCCGCGCCGCGGTGACCGTGATGTACCCGGAAGAAAAACGCAATCTGGCCTCGCGCATCCGCTCGCGCCACCGCCTGACCCAGCGTGAAGACGGGTCGCCGCGCTGCGTGGCCTGCATGATGTGCGAAACGGTCTGTCCCGCCCGCTGCATTTACATTGTGGCCGAAGAACATCCCGACCCGACCATCGAGAAGCGGCCGGCGAGCTTTGACATCGATCTCGGCAAATGCGTTTACTGCGGCTTCTGCGTCGAGGCCTGCCCCGAAGACGCCATCCGCATGGATACCAAAATCCTCGACATTGCCGCCTACAGCCGCAATGCCATGAAGCTCGACATTAAAGAGCTTCTCCATCCCGACCCCCGCTACAGCATCCGTATCGACCCGGTTCATCCCGGCCAGCGCCCCAACGCCTGATTCCATTCCATTTCTCCCTGAGATTCACTCTGGCATATTAAAGTGAAAATTTAATATCGGGTCTTCCCGCCGAAACGCCTATACTAGCATCAAGGGAGGAGGGCGTTATGAAAGGGATCGCTGTCACGCTAGCCGTTTGCAGTTTGTTTTGGGGAAACATTGCGCACGCCGGGGCACTCGCAGAAGCCGACGAGTTTTTGGATGAAACGTTTCGCGAACGCACGGTCGCTGACAGTCCGGTGAAAGTCCGCGTGGGCGGGCAGTTCCGCTACCGGATGGAATACCGCAATGATTTCAATTTTAATGACCGTACCTATGAAGATGATGCCATCCATTTTCTCCGAACGCGGCTGAATCTTTCTCTGGCGCTGGGGCCGTACGTGACATTGTTTGCGGAAGGCCAGGATGCGGAAAGCTTTGCGGACCAGGCGGCTCACCGGTCGGCAGGTTACGTGAATCGGCTGGACCTTCATCAACTCTATGCCGAATTCACAAGCCCGGTGCCGGAAGTGCCGGTGACGGTCAAAGCGGGCCGCCAGAAACTGGCCTATGGCGACGAGCGCTTTGTCGGGTCTTTCGAATGGTCGAATGTCGCCCGAGTTTTCGATGCGGTGAAGGTGGTTTGGAAACCGAAGGACTGGTTTCAGTTCGATGCCTGGTTTTCTCAGGTGGTGACGGTCAACCGCTCCCAGCCGGATTCGGCGAATCACGACGACAATTTCTACGGTTTGTACGCCACGCTGAAACCGGTGAAGGACCATGCGCTGGATACGTTTCTTTTTATCCGCCGCAGCCGCGACCGTGTTTTTACGGGGGAAATCGCCGGGCATGCCGGAAAACTCAATGAATACACGTTCGGGAACCGTCTCGTCGGAAAAAAATCCGGTTTCGATTACGGCTTTGAATGGGCGATTCAGGCCGGGACGCGTGCCTCGGAGACCATCGAGGCGTGGGCGCTGCACAGCCGGGTCGGTTACACGTTCGATGAACTTCCGTGGGATCCGCGCCTTTCGTTTGAATACAATCACGGTTCCGGCGACAGCGATCCGCGTGACGGCAAGATCGAAACCTTCGACAATTTGTTTCCGACCAATCACATGCATTATGGGTACATGGATTTCTTCAGTCTGCGCAATCTCGACAATCTGAAACTCGGGCTGGATGCCGCGCCGCATGCCTCGTTGAAACTGATTGCGGCTTTTCACTGGTTCTTCCTGGATACCGCGAGCGGGGCGTGGCAGAACGCCGGAGGCGGCGTGGTCCGGCCCCGGACGCCGGGCGCCAGTCAGACGGTCGGGCAGGAACTGGATTTGCTCGCGAAATGGAAAGTGATGAAGCATCTGGAACTCTGGCTCGGTTATTCGCATTTTTTTGCCGGGCCGTATGTCGAAGATACGGGCGCCCACGACGATGCGGATTTTTTGTACGTGCAATCGATTCTTAACTTTTAGCCCGCGTTTAGACGCCCCACGCCTGTTTTTTTCGCCTTTCAGCGGGTATTCTTTAATAAGGCACGCATTGCTGCCGATACATGACCCGCATGACTTCCTCTTACACCACTAAAAATTCGCATCCCCGGCTGCCGTGGGACGTGGCCGATGCCTGGGGGAAACTGATTGCGCCCGAAGGCACAGCCCTGGATCCGATCTTTGTCCGCAAAATTGCGGGGAAAGGTATCACATCTAAAACCAAATGGATCACGCTCGACAATACTACGCTGCCCAGCCAGGCGGCGGCGGTGATGCGGGAAGAGGTGTACCGCCCGGTTTTTTCAAATGTGAAAGTGAACCGGCGGCTGCTGGATTTGATCGGCCGTGTGCGGTGCCCCGAAGGGCTTTACCGCGAAATTCTGACGATTCGCCGCGGTTCTTTTTTTACCTACCGGCATTTTGTGCTGGTGGCAACGCTTTCGGCACGCATGGCGATGGATTTGCGTTCGCACGGCTTAAGGCCGGAGAAAGCATTCTTTTACGGTTTGTTTCATGACATCGGCAAGTCGCGTCTGCCGATGCGGATTCTCAACAAGAAAACATCCCTGACCGCGCAGGAATACCGCACCATTCACAGTTACCCCCTTTTCAGCCTCCTGCTTTTGAAATATTATTTAGGGAAGGAAGGCGACGAGGCCGTGCATGTGGCCTACGGCCATCATGAGAAGCTCGACGGCAGCGGCTATCCGCGCGGGACGCGTTTCATGAGCCCGTACACGCGGCTGGTGGCAGCCATCGATATTTTTGATGCGCTGGTGGCCAAGCGCCCCTACCGCCGCCGCAGTTTTACGGTGCGCGGCGGGCTCGACAAGTTGATCGGCGAAATGCACCGCGGCCAGATGCCGACGACGCCGGTCAAGCTGCTCGTCAGCTACTTCCGTGCCGGCCAGCCGTACTGGCGGCCGCTGCAACTGTCGCTGATACCGCGCGAAAAGGATCCGCCGGGAAATTCCTACGGCAAAATCCTCGGGCGCAAAAAAAAGTAAGGAAGTTTATGGCTTCGACTCAGTTCTGGCTGCTCAAAAGCGAACCTTCCGTTTATTCCATTGATGACCTGGAGCGCGACGGCGTGACCGCCTGGGAGGGCGTGCGCAATTACCAGGCGCGCAATTTGCTGCGCGACAATCTCAAAAAAGGCGACCTTGCCTTTTTTTACCACAGCAATGCGGAGCCGCCCGGCATTGCCGGCGTGGTGCAGGTGGCGCGCGAAGGGTACCCGGACGAAGCGGCCTTCAATAAAAAAAGCCGCTACTACGATGAAAAATCCACAAAAGAAAA
>CAZGID010000031.1:0-18787 GCA_964526065.1 uncultured bacterium | reverse complement strand
CAATCGGAACAATGAATCCCTTGTGATAATTGGTGGTCAAAATCTTGTCGGGCTTCTCATACCAGATATTCATCCGGGTGAAATAGGTCTTTCCTTCCTCCGCCCTGGCCGGACTGGAAAAACACAGACTGAATGCCACGACGGTCAATGCAAGAAAACCAATCCCTTGTTTAAATTTCATTTTCTTTCTCCTTTGCTTGAACTGCATTAACGTTCCATTCGGACAAAAGCGAGTTCCTGATCACAATTGTGAAAAACACATTGCACCGCGTTGACCGGTTGATTTTTCAAAGTCAGGGTAGCGACCGCACACTCAAACCCTCCTGTCATCAGACCTCCGTAAAGTGAGGCATAAGCCGCAGCCGGTTTCCCGTTTAAGATTTCCTGATAGATTTGCTCACTGCCCCCCATCGCATTGGCTCCGAGAATCGACAAGTCGACATCGTTCCATCCCCGGAAATTTTTTCCGATTTCCACTCCGGTAATCGCCCCGTATTTTTTGGCAGAGGGTTCCAGAGAACGCAGAAAAAAGGCCGCGCCTTCACCGGGTACAACCGCCGGCTTTTCCAGACAGTTCATCGGATGCATCCGGCCGTCGGATGCGACCGAGAGCTTCTCTTCGCAGATATATTCCATCGCCGGCGAGCACTCATCCGCCGCGCCCACTAACACATGTTTCGCACGCCCTTCGGCCAGCCAGGCATAGGCAAGCAAAAGGGACTGCTGGAAAGAAAAATGAAACTGGGTGATGGTCATCGCCGGGCCGCGGCTTTGGAGTGTCGCAGCCACATAGGAGGCCGCCGCATTATGAATCGAATGCGCAAACGTCGTCGGAGAAACATTCAACTCGCCATATTCAATGATTCCGTCCAGAAATTTAAAGATGGAACCGTGCGAACCGAAAGCCGTCGCCACAAGGATGCCGGTTGAATGACGGATCGAATCCAGATTTAGTCCGCTGTCTCGAAGGGCATCATACGCAGCCAGCACGGTTAATTTGCTGAAACGGTCCGCCCGGCGGGCATGTTTCAACGCCACCGGATCTTTCAGGATATCGGCCGACAAACGGTACGCCGGGCGGCCGTCTTCCGATAAAGTCGGCGGCACCCACCCCTCCCGCATGGCCTCTTCCAGCCGCTCGATTCCGCGGCCGCGCGCGTTCAAGATCCCGATTCCCTCAATTGCCATCGGCTGCATCAGGCATCCCCCTCATCCGGCTTTTCCAGCACCAGCGCGGCATCACAACCGCCAAAGCCAAGAGAAGTGGATAAGGCAAATCGCCCCTCAACCGGCGTCCGCGCCTTAACGGGTGATAATGGAATTGCGGCATCACGATTCTGGAAACCGGCGCTCTGGGGAATCCACTGCTCTTCCAGCGCCAGAACGGAAAAGCAGGCTTCCAGCCCTCCTGCCGCGCCCAGCGTATGGCCGGTGTACCCCTTCGTCGAAAGAAAAGGAATCCGCTCTCCGAAAAGTCGGTGAAGGACGAGCCCTTCCACATGATCGTTGTCTTTCGTCGCCGTTCCGTGAGCATTGATAAACGCAATTTCATCACGCTGGATACCCGATTCCTCGATCGCGGCGAGAATCGCTTTTTCCAGACCGCCGCCCTCGGGATCGGGCGCGGTCAGATGATAGGCGTCATTTGAAGTTCCATACCCGCGCAACATGGCACGGGCCTTCCAATCGCGCGATTGGCGGCTTGTTTCGTTCTCAAGCACAACAACGCCGGCCCCTTCCCCCAGATTCAGGCCAGACCGGTCGCGGTCAAACGGAGCACAGAGCGTATCACTCAGAATCCCGAGAGAACCAAATCCGCATAAAGGAACATGATTCATTTCATCGGCTCCGCCCGCAATGGCAATATCGCAAAGGCCCGCCCGGATCCACGACATGGCAATGCCGATGGCGTCGGCACCCGAAGCGCAGGCATTCACCACCGTCATGGCGGGGCCCTCCGTCTTTAAGAAAGCATGCGCCACCGCCGCCAGATTGCCCTGCAAATAGCGGTCGACCGCTTCCATGGAAGCTTTTCCCTGACGACGGAATTCGCGGTAAAAATCCAGATCATTCAAAATGCTGCCCACCGTCGTTCCCAGGGCCACACCCACCCGTTTTCCTCTCAACTTGTTCTTCAGTCCGCTGTCGCGCAAGGCTTCATCCATGGCGGCGAGACAAAGATTCAGCGTCCGCATCCGGGGCGGAAAATAGTGCCGGTCAAATCCCGCAATTTCATAAACCGGAGACCGGATCGCCGATTCAAAAAGCGAAACCGGCCCTGCCCGCCGCGCACCGGAGGAAAACGAACTCAGAGTTTCAGCCGCATTGTTCCCTGCCGCCGAAATCACTCCGAGTCCGGTAACAAAAATCTTCATTTCTTCTGCCCTTGCGTGTTTTCGTAAATGTAACGGGACAATGTATCAATCGTCTGAAAAATTTCGCGGCCTTCTTTCATATCTTTGACCTGAAGATTAAAATGACGCTGCAAGAGCACCACGATTTCCACCGCATACAGGGAATCCAGAACCAGCACTTCCCCGAAAAGCACCTCATCGTCCTTGATCTCTTCCGGATTCATTTCATCCAGAAAGGACAAATTGGTGACCAGCAGTTCTTTTACTTTTTTACGAATTCCGGCTAATGCTTCTTCCTGACTTTGGTTCATTTCTGCTCCTTCTCTTCCTTCCATAGATTGTGAAACAAAAAACACTCATAAGGATGCTCTTCGACAAAGCGCTCCAAAAGCTCGGCGTAACCGCGCACCCAGGGGCGCAACTGTTCCTTTTTACTCTTCGCCTCGGTGTACACGGGCCGCCACAAGGTTGAAAAATCCGCGATGTAATCCCGGTCGGTCACCTTATACGTTACCAAAGGAACGACGGGACACTGAACCGCCGCAGCCACGGCAAAAGCACCATAAGGAAACCGCGCCATTCCCCCCAGAAAAGGAACGTCAACCGTATCAAATTCATAGCTGCGGTCGCCCATAATGCAGACTACTCCGCCGGCGCGAAGCGCCTCCATGATTTCGATGACCCCGCCGAATTCCTCTTCGGGATTGATTAAATGAACCGGCTTGGCTTCCTGTCCCAGCCTCAGTGAATCGCGAATTGCAGGATTATCCTCAGGCCGCATCACAATATGAATTTCTTTCTTCAAGTGGCCCATCTGCCGCAATGCCACCTGCCAGTTTCCGACGTGACTCATCAGCAGTACCAGCCCTTTGGAGGATTCCTGTAAAGCCTGCAACGTTTCAGGAGTATTGACTTCTTTGTAACGGAACAAATCCGGTTTGTGCGCTATCGCATAACGATCCACGAGCTGCTTTCCCTGGCTGATGAAAAGCCGGTAAGCATGCCATCGCAGCTGCAAAGCGCCGGCGGCAGGGAAACGCCGCCCGAGATAAGGCAATGCCGACTGGACCGCTTGCCTGTCAAACAGCAGATAATGCGCGGCGACGAAGTTCAGCAATAAATAAGCGCCCTTTAATCCGGAAAACCGGAGCAGGATTTCAAAAAACCAGATCCCGAGAGCATTGCCGCGGCGTTTGGCCGGAATCTTTCTCCGGGATACCGGATCAGGTGAAGCGGCCCCTTCTGACTGACGGCGGTCTCTTATGCCGCGGGCAATTGCATAAACCGCGAACCCGACCATGGCCGCCAGAACCGGCGCGAGAATCAGCGAGCCGAGCAACCAGCTCCATAAAAGCGCGGGCACCTGTCCTAAAAATGCCTCGGGCTCAATATGAGTCAGCCACCGCCCATGCTGCATGAAATAACCCAGCTCAATGCATAAAAAAGGAACAAACGGCGGATTACAAAGGTTCTGAATGCTGACGGCCATAATCTTATTCAAATGAAGACGGGCGGTAACATATAAAATCGCGATTGTATGCGTGAAAATCAGGGGCAGCGTCGCCAGGATAATGCCGACAGCAGCCGCAGCTGCCAGCCCGCCGGGCGAGGCATTTTCATCCAGCAGCTTTTTCAAAAAACGAATCGGATGGCGAAAGAAACTCAAATCCCACTTTTTTTCTTCACCTTTCACCAGCTTTTTATGCGGCCAGGGTAGTAAATGCCGCAGCACCAGCCGGGTATGCATCCAGGAAAGCCGGAGATTATCTACAAAAGGCCGGAAACTGGAAATTCTCTTCTCCGGTTCGGGATACCAGACATCCACATCCACCATTTTGAGTGAAAGACCGGCCCAGGCGGCGCATGCCAGCGCTTCTGTTTCAAAATCGTAATGGGCTCCTTGAATCCCCAAAGCTGTGAAGTGTTTCACGGGATAAGCCCGGAAACCGCTCTGACAATCCCGGATGGAAACGCCGGTTTCAACGCGCAGCCAGAAATTCGCAAATTCCCGGCCGAAACGGCTGCTGCCGGGAATATTCGGCCGTGAAAAATCCCGGCAGCCGATAATCAGCGAATCTTCATCCTGCTGCAAAAGCGGCAAAAATTTTTCCAGATCTTCGGCGCGATGCTGGCCGTCGCCATCGAGAGTAATCATATAGGTCGCACCGTGTTCCGCTACATATGCCAGCGCCGTCGCCAGCGCTTTTCCTTTGCCGCGATTTTGGTCATGCCGGATGACTTCAACGCCGGTACCCGTAAAAAGAGCCGGCACATCGGTATCCGTACTGCCGTCATCCACGACCAGAACATTGGAAACAAACTGCCGGCATGCGAGCGCCACTTCGCGTATCGTGCCGCCGTTATTGTAAACAGGAATCACGCACCAGACCGTTTCCAGCGCAAGCGCCTGGTCAAGAACCGGCATGATGCACCGCCCTTTCCATGACTTCTTTCTGTGCTACCGGCATATCCCAGAGCATTCCGGTAAATCCAAGCGAGTGCATCAACTGCAAACTGCTGTCCATGGCGTTCGGCGGGAAAACACAATGCCGTACATCTTTGAATGCCTGCGTAAGAGTCTCCTGAAGCCACTTGGGGTCCAGCCCCGGGGCAATATAGTAAACCGGATTCAACAGCTGATCGCCGGGCTCAAAGAAACCTTCGCGCGCAGCCAGCCGGTAGAGCGGCGTTTCCGGCAGCAAACGAATTCCCATAAAGATGAACGAAACGGACTTCTTCAGGCTTTTCAGATTTTCAATGCCTTCGAGCACGGTTTCCTTTGTCTCACCCGGACAGCCGAACATGTAATAGTAGGCCGTATTGATTCCGTGCCGTCCAAAAAGATCATGCGTATCGCGAATATCCTTAAAGGTAAACGGCTTGGCCAGCTTATGCAGGGTCGTATCCGTTGTCGCATCCGCTCCGATCTCCGCCGCCCGCATGCCGGTTTCTTTCATGAGCGCGACTTTTTCATCATCCAGTCCTTCCGGTTTGATAAACGCCGTCCAGGGCACACGGAATTTCTGACGCTTCATTTCGCGCACCACATCCAGGTAATGCCCCGTATCATCGTTAAAAACCGAATCGGTAAAGAAAAGATATTTTGCGCCATGCTTTTCGACAAGATTGCGCATATCGTCGACTACATCCGCCGGATTCCGCGGACGAATCACCCGGCCTTCAAGATATGGATAAGAACAGTAAATACAATGGTGAACGCAGCCGCGTTTGGACTGAATGCCGGCAATATGACCTTTCTTGAGATAAAACGCCATCAGCTCCGGATCATAATCCGCCGGAAGCATTTGTCTTCCCCATAAATCCTGGACCGGCCGCAAAATCGTGCCTTTTTCCGGATAAATCCCCTGGGAAGCGTTATTCACAAATTCCACTATGGCCTTTTCGCCTTCTCCCACCACACCATAATCGGCGTCCGTCACTTTCAGAATGGATTCCGGCATCATGGAAAATCCGGAACCGCCGAGAATGATTTTGACGTCCGTGTACCGGCGAATACGGGCCACCATCTGCCCGACGGATTCCACATACAGCTCTTCGCTCAGCATATTGACGCTGTCCACATTCCGGAGAGAAATTCCGATCAAATCCGGACGGCACGCCTTGACCACGTTATCAATCGAATCAAGCGACTTTTCGAGATGGAAAAAGTCCGACTGTTTAACCTCATGTCCGGCATCCCGCAAGACACGCGCCAGCACACTGATCCCGATGGGGTAAACCGGGTAAGGCGTCGCGGCGACATTCGCGGAAATCAAAAGTACTTTCATGACACCCACACTCCTCTTAAGGCTTCCAGGATGTCGGCCAGCGCAAACAAGTGCCCGGCACGTGTCTTGAGTTCCTGAACGGATGTCAATCCAGTCTTCTGCGGTTCATCCCCCGGCAGCAGCAAAAAACTGATGGCTTCCACGGCGTTGCCCAGTGTGCACAAAAGACCCAAGCGCTCGTTCCGGCGTCCCAACGCTTCCGCCCGTGCCAGCAGCAAGGACAATTGCGGCTCGGCAGCACAGAGATGAAACAGCGGTCCTTTGAAACCAAAGGTGATGGCCGCTTCCGCCAGCGGGCTGGTCGGCAATGTCTGAACAAATAAATGACCGCGGGCTGATTTGCGGCCTGAGCGGATATAATCCTGATAAAAGCGGATATTGGCCTCGAGCGCTCCCTCCCGGTTCAAGCTGATCATGCCCATATCGTCCGAGTATTTTTTTATTTCAGCCCGCGTCTGGAAAGCGTCCCGGAGCGCCAGACCGGATGCAAGACAAAGCAACTGCGACGAAGAGGTAAACCACCGGGCTTTTTTGAGCGGCACATCAAAGACTTTCTCTTTTAACAAAAACTCGGAGAGGCTTTTGGCGTCCCGGAATTCATCCTGCCATTCCCGGCGGAGAGAACCGCAGCGGTGCTTGGAAACCCAGCCAATTCCCGCGGTCAGCATACGTCCCCCCGTTTCAGCAAAAGCGCCACGTTCACACCGCCAAAACCGGAATTTGTGGAAAGTGCCAATTTTCCGGGCGCGTCCTGAATTTTGGCGGATACCCAATTCATCGCATCCTCATCCGGTTCTTCCAAACCGACTGTCCCCGGGATGCACTCCTCATAAAGGGCATTTAAAGTCAAAACCGTCTCGACCAAACCGGCAGCCCCCATTGTGTGCCCCATTCCGCCTTTCACGGAATAAACGGGTTTAGGCTTGGCACCAAATATCGTTTTGAAAGCTTTCATTTCCATCGCATCGTTATAAAGCGTTCCCGTACCATGGGCCGAAACATGCGCCACTTGCTCCGGCTCCGCACTCCCCAGGGAAAGAGCCTGACAGATCGCCTGCGCCAGTCCGGCTCCGTCGCGGGACGGCCCCGTCATATGATTTGCGTCGTTACTCATGCCCCAACCGGCGATTTCTCCCAGAATGTTCCGCCCTTCCCGCCGCGCCCGCGCTTCGCTCATCAGCAAAAGAAACCCCGCGGCTTCTCCGACACTGAGCCCGGCGCGGCGCCGGTCAAATGGACGCGCCCGGTCCGGATCCAGCGCCAGCAGCGACGCAAATCCGGAAAGCAGGAATTCACTCACACCGTCACAAGCCGCTACCAGCACGCATTCCTGTTCGCCGTCCGCAATCCGGCTTGCCGCTTCAGCGATCGCGACACCTGCCGACGAACAGGCCGAGGACACCACCGCACCTGGCTCCTGCAATCCCATCAACGTTTCAATTTTGGAAAGCAATCGGGACGAACAACTCTCCTTCGCTTCGTCTGTTCCATTCAAAATTGACCGTTCCAGATATTCGATTTCACCGATCGTAGTTGCCAGAAGACAGACTGCATCCTGCGGAACCTCTTGTTTGACACGTTCCAGTAAGGGATGGAGCATCGCCAGAACCCGCGAGCCGGCTTCCGTTGTTTCAAGATCCGGTACCGTCCCCGCGCAGCCGCTTTGAAAACGGACGGCATCAAAATGCTCAACCGGCCGGATAGCACACCGGCCTGCCGCCAGCGCCTGCAGGCTGGTTTTACTGCCCCAGCCGTATGGGGTCACAATGTCCGCCGCAACCACCACCACATTATCCGGTTTCATTTCCATTCTCCCGAACGCCATCGCTGGTGAAACTTTTCCAGAATGGGCGGCGACGTCAAAAGCGCTTCCTTAGTTACGGCATCCACAAACATCTGCACCGTAAATCCCGTCACGGCCAGACTGCCGTCGGCCCGGGTTACAGCATATTCAGTCTGGAGACGCGCCCCTTCATTCCAGATATAGGCGGCTTCAATAGTAAATGATTCATCCAGCAGAAGCGGCCGGTGATAATCCACGTGAAGCTGGACAATCGGCGCATGGATTTTTGCCTCATAGTAATCCCGATACGCGAGCCCGCACCGACGTCCCAGGGCCGCGGCAGCCTCTTCAAAAAAACGCGGATAATGTCCATGCCAGACGACGGCCATCGCATCGACTTCATTAAAATGCACACTCCGGGAAATTGTTATCCGGACCGGTGCCGGAGCGCCTTCGTCCCGCTTGAAATAACCGCTTCGCTGACGTCTGGAAAGATCTTTCACGATTCTTCGTCCTCCAGAATCAGCTGCAGCATGGCAACCTTTTCAGCCCCTTTGTAAACGACGGCTTTCGCCGGATAAAATCCGGCCCGCGGCTCTCCCGGCTGGCATTCGACAAGAATTTCCTCATGGCAGGTGACGGGAAGCATATATTTGGCCGCCGAGACTTCCTTGAGGCGAAACGGCCGGTAGTAGGCCGCTTCAAAAAGGGCTAAGACAGCCTGAATCTTGCAGATGCCCGGCAGCACCGGATTGCCTGCAAAATGCCCCTGAAAACCGGCAAAGTTCTCGGCAAAACAGAAATGGGCCGTCAGTTTGCCATCCTCTGTCTTTTCGAAGCCGCTCATGGCTTCCATGATTTCTTCCTGCAACCGGCTCATGCCCGGATCTCCTTTAATTCCAGATGAATGTTTAAATCCCGCTTCTTGTCCTCAAAATAAATCCGGCCGGGATAAATGCGCCCGTTTCGGGATTCATATCCCGTGTACTGAACTTTCCAGACCTCGCTGCCATTCCGGTAAAAAGTTTTTTCCACCAGCGCCTCATCCGGTCCTCCGAAAACAAATTCCAGGCGGCCGTCCTGCGATGCCTCGGAATAACGCAAGCGATCCGAGAGCACGGTTCGTTCGGCCTGATCGCCCGGAACCCGCTTAAAATAAATTTTCCGGATGTCCTCGGCCATCCCCTGCACAAATGCCTCCGTATCCATAGCCTCCTCTTCCGGCGCCCGATGGATATCAAATTCAATCTGATTTCCAATGGCTTCAAACTCAAACATTTTGACACCCGCCGGCGTCAAACCGGCCACCGTCAGCCGGTCCGCTTTCTCGTCCACCTGCGTGTACCCGAGCAGCTGAATCGGCCGATTCCGGTAAACGATGCGCACCGATTCCACGATTTCAAAAGAGTCCGCCACTTTTTCCCGATAAAGGGGCATCATCGTCGCTTCCCGCCCCGCCGGCAGCGGACGAAAATCCACCGGTTCCGCCCGGGAGTGCGCACAACCGAGCGCGCCGGCCAGTACACCGAACCACAGCCAATCGCGCCATCGTTTCATCCTGTCAGGCCGCCGCCGCAAAGTCCCGAGGAACCGTCACACGGTCCAAGGCCGGAATCACAAAAAGAGCAGCCAGATAACCGGCTAATACTCCGACGATCATCGTCGTTCCATAAGAAAACAGCACCGGATGCCGGGCCACGGCCAGCGCTCCGGCACCGGCCAGCGTCGTCAACGCGGATAAAGTCACCGCCATACGCGTATTGGTTTTCAATTGATGCCGCCGGTGATAAACCATAAAAATACCGTAATCAATCGAAAGACCGCCGATGACGAGCAGGGCAATCAAGCTGATGGCATTTAAAGGAAGCCGGAACAGGGTCAGCATTCCAAAAATCGAAAGCACGCTGCTGACAACGGGAATCAACGCCAGAAAAGTCATGCGCCAGTCCTTCAAAAACAGGAAGGCCAGCACCGGAATCATCAAGGCAATGGCCAGCGCCAGATAAAAAGCTTCAGAAAGAATGGCAGACGACAGCGTACGGGCAAAATGTCCGGCAGAAACCACAAAGACCTGCGGCCACTCCTGGGTTAATTGCTGCAGCGGGGCGACCCATTCCGCCCGGTCCGGGAAATAACTCAGCAGCTGGATGCCGTTCGGGCCTTGTTGCACAAACCGTTCCCGAATCGATTCAAGAAACTTCAGATTTGGAAAGTCATTTACCGACTCCGGACCCAGGTAGAGCGTTTCAAAAAAAGGATTAAAGGCCTCCGGCGCAAACGCGAACGTCTCGCCCGCCGTCTCTAATAACGTTTTCAACTTTTCCTGCCGTCCTTCTTTCCAGAAACGGTTCCAGGCGGCGGCATTCTGCATCCGCTGAAATTCCGTCGGAAGAATGGCGGATAACCGGCGATAGGTGTTATTTCCCGTCACTTGTTCGACTTGCGGCGCAATCGTTTGTTCCATTTCCAGCGCCTGCTCAAGCTCCGGGGCTTCAATCACCAGCGTCGCCGGTTTTTCATGAATGCCCCAAATCTGCTGAAAGGCTTCTTCATTCTCGAAGATGCGGCTTTCGCTGCCGTCATATTGCCGGACGTCGGTTTCAAAACGCACAAACGGAAGCAGTGCCAGACAGAACAACATAAATACCGCCCAGGCCGCCACACAAAAGCGATTCGACGGCGCTTGCCCTGAGGCAAAACTTCTTTTGGGTGAAGCGATCATGCGGTTATCGGAACCAAGAAAATAAGGAAGCAGCCATAATGCCAGCAGCAGGGACAGCACGATACTGACAATCGTAAACAGCGCAAGTTCCCGGTAGCCCGGCACGCGTGAAAAAAGAAACACACTAAAAACACCGATCGTGGTCAACGCCCCCATCAGCACCGGGCGAGCGACCTCCCCGACCGCTTCCCGGCGGTTCTGACCGGATTTCATCGCAACATAAACATGAATGCAATAATCAACGGCAATCCCGGAAATGACCGCCCCCATGCCCATGATCATGTAAGAAAGGCGCCCCGCTATCCACGAACAAATATGAACGGAAAACAAAACAGAAATCGCCGGAATCCCGAAAAGAATCAGAGCCCGGACATCGCGGAAAAGAAATCCAAAGATTACCAGAAAAGCCACGGAGGCAGCCGTCACGGTCACGGCAATATCCCGCTTCAACACGGCCTCATTACTGAGTGTGTGAAGATGACCCGCAACGATCCGGGCGGAAATACCAGCCGGCAAGCTTTCCAGCAAAGCATTCAACTCGTCGATGAGGTTCCGGGCTTCAAAACCATCCGTCACCGGCACATTGGTTTCCAGAATCACCAGCGCATGGCGCGCATCTTCCGTCATCAAATAACCATCGCGGATCTGGATTTCCGCCGGCGCGGCCAGCCGCTGTAAATTCATCATGACCGGGTCGAGAAAGCCCAGCGGATCCTGTTGAAACCGCCCGGCCATCCAACTACCGCCCGGCGCCAGGGCGGCGCGATAGCCCCTCCCAAGTTTTTCCCGCACAAAATCCGGTTCCAGTTTTTTCTCAATCGCCTGCAGCGCCGTCTCATCCAAAAGCTGCGGCGCCATGGCAGCAAATACCTTCAAATCTTCAAGAGAACCGGCGGCATCCAGGCCTTTCACAATCCGGTTCACACGGGGGGAATCAAGCGCTGAGGAGAACTGATCGACCGCCGCTTTCAGATCCATGACTGTGGCCTCGTTCCCTTTTCTCTCGAACGAAATCAGCACCTTCGAGGCAAAAGAGCCTTCCTGCAGAAAATGAAACGCTTTGATTAAATCCGGTTTCTGCGGCAGCATCACTTCCACATTGTTGTCAAACCGCACCAGGCGAAGACTCAATAGCGCCGCCAAAGTCATCCCCAGGACTCCTAGAAGAATCACGAACTGTTTTTTGTTCCGTAAATCAAACAGCATCGCGTCGTGCCTCCCACGCGGCCGGTGCAATCGGATCATTCAACCGCGTCGCTTCAAATTGCAGCTCGGAACGGTCGCCCGAAACTTCCACCATTTCGATACGCGTAATCTGGCGCCGATCCGGCGAAAAACGAATGCGGATGCGGCGAATCATGGCGGCAGCGGGCGTCTCTTCCCGCGGAACGAACTCCAGCTCCAGCGGCTCCTCAGCAATCACTTCCACGACATAATCCCGGAGCAAAGCCGGATAAGCCCCGTAAAACCAGATACGCATTTGCTCCATCACCATCTGAAGCACTGGCATTTCCGCGACTCTGGAAACTTCCACCTGAGCCGTTTCTTCATGCCATTGATAAAAGCGTCCGTCCCGGAAAATCATCGAATAGCGAACCGGCGATTCGGTGTGCCAGGCAAAGCGGCCTGTTTTTTCCATATAAATCTTTCCGCGCAATTCAATGGCCCCGCGGAATAAGCGCAAATGTTTGGTTTGAATAAAATCCGCCTGAATATTTTCAATGCCCGCCATGTTCCTCTCAAGATCCGCCAGCAATTCCCCCACGCTTCCCGGTTTCGCAGAAACGGCGGCTGAAGCCAGCGACGTCTGCAGAACCAAAAGCATCAGGAACATTCCCGGCCGCATAAACGAAAACTTCACCGCGCTTCTCCCGACCCCATAGCTTCGGTCTTTTTCAAACTCTGGACCACTTTGATTTCTCCCTCGGCCAACACCGTGTCACCGCGCAGCACTTTGCCTTCCACAATGCCAAAATCACCGAACTCTGCCGTTTTGGCCGCTTCAATCCGTAACATTTCACCGGCCCTGGCGCCTTCAAAAACCTTCATCTTTTTAACGCCGAGCAAGTACCCCTGCTGCCGTGCGCGTTCGCTTTCAGAAAGCTCGTACCCATTCGCGGCCGCAATCGTCTGCGCAATCATCTCAATGAAAACGGTTTCTTCAATCGAGCCGTCTGCCCGGACAAAGGGGCTGTCGGGCGCCAGACAGGCGGTGGCCGCCCCCGCATTTTCGCGAACATCCAGAAGATCCTCGATCACACACATGGGTCCGGAATGTGGAATCAGATCGGACGCTTTAAGAGGAAAGGGAGAACCCGTCTCCGGAACAGAAGCCGCCGGAACAGTCTCGCGCCGGTCAAAAAAGCGAACGGGTTTTCTGGAATGGGCCACGAAGACTTTTTGCTTCATGGTTTGATCGTCTTCAATCTTCACTTCGGGCGTCACACGCAGCTTGGAAGCCAGTTTCTCTTCGATTTTTTCCCGGGTGAGGCGGTCATTTTCAACGGAGACATGGACGACGACCCGGTCCGACAACTCGCTTTCCGTAAAAACTTCCAGATAGTAATGTGAAATATCTTTGATATCTTCCAGAACAGAAAACACGGATTGGGGATAAAGCGAAGTCCCGCGAACTTTCATTAATTGCTTCTTGCGCCCCAGAATCGGGCCAAGCCGCGATGAAAAACGGCCGCATGGACACGGGGTTTCTTCCAGAAAACTGACATCGCCCGTTTTATAGCGAACCAGCGGCATGCCTTCCACGGCAAAAGGCGTCATGACAATTTCCCCCACTTTGCCGGGAGGCAGGACCTTTCCGTTTTCATCGACGATTTCAACATAGGCCAGTTCCGGAAGCAAATGACCGCCGCGCTGTGCAATGCATTCGCAAAATGTGGTGATCGTTTCGGAAGACGCATACGTGGAATACACTTTGGCCTGCCAGAGGGATTCCAGATCACGGGCCAGGCCGAGCATTTCAAACCGGTATCCCCGCAGCGGTTCTCCGATGCAAACAAGCTTTTGCACCCCCGCCTTGGCCGGTTGCTGCCCTTCGCGCCGCATCGCCAGCCCCAGTTTTTTAAGGAAAGTCGGCACGCCGACAATAATCGTGGGCTTCATCGTCCGAATCAGATCCATATGACTTTCAATTGCGCCATGACCGTTTCGAATGACGGTCGCGCCCCGCTCGCGCATGCCCAGGAAATACGCCAGCCCGGCAATGAAACAGCGGTCCATGGTGCAGGTCAGGAGCGTAATATCGCCGGGTTGAATCCCGCATCCGGCAAAGGACTGTTCTTCGTTATACGCCAGCCGCGCGAGATCCGATTCCGTGTAATAAATGGGAATGGGTTTCCCGGTTGTGCCCGAAGATAACACGATATCCGCGATGCGGTTCGGCGCCACAGCCATAAAGGCTTGCGGATTCGCTTCGATATGATGCTTTTCCGTAAAGGGCAAACGGGAAATCTCCTCCAGCGGCATCCGTTCCAGATCGATCCCGCTATCCGCCAGATGTTTGCGGTAAAAAGGCGAATTCCGGAACACGTAGCGCAAATGCTCATGCAGCATCGTCGTCTGAGCCGCCTGGATTTCTTCCAGACTTTTCAGCTTGGCTTCCTGAAATTTTTTAAAGGACGAATTCATACGGCCTCCAGGCGGTCCACTTCTTTCTGGATGATTTCCCGCACATGATTTTTTAATTTGAAAGGCGTCATATCTTTAAATTCTTCCCACTCCAGCGCCGGCAGTTTATGAATCCGGACCGTTCCCGGTTCCAGCAGCCAGGAACCTTTCGGCGGCAGCCGCTGGTTTCCGCTCAGGCAGATGGGAACGATCGGCACCCGGGCGGCCTGCGCCACACGGAATACCGCCCCGTTAAACTGGTGCACCGTGCGGTCCATCGACCGCGTTCCTTCCGGAAAAGCGATAACGGAAACCCCTTCGGCCAGCAAACGGCTGCAGCGCTTCAAAAAATCTTCAAAGACCAGCGTCCGAACACTCAAATAACCCGCGACCCGCGCAATCCATCCGAGCACGGGGATTTTGAAGGGCCAGTTATTCACCACCTGAACCGCTTCGACATCAAATACCGCCATCAAAAAACCGTCCGAACTGGCGCGGTGATTACAGACGTAAACGCAGTTCCGCCGATCCCGGTCCTTTTCAAAATCCTGATAGACCACCCGCACAAAAGGAAACAGCAAACCGTAAACGACAATACAGCCGTAGGCGCGGATCAAAACGCGGATGATTTTCATCAGCTTCCGCTCCGCTATCCAGGGCCGGGCCATCACCAGCGGCACCGTAAAAAATGCCGCCATGCCAACGGTCACCAGAATAAAGAGCGGATAAAAGACCGCATTAAAAATGAGCTTGATCAGCACGCGAAATTTACGAGTCCCCTTTTTGGACGACTCCTTCGTTTTTGAGCGCCAGAATAAACCGGTAAATATCACCCAGCGTGCGGATCTGACGGACGCGTTCATCGTCCCGGATCTGCACCTTGAATTTTTTCTGAAGCGCCACGACGAGATCCACGATATCGAGACTGTCGAGCCCCAGATCCTCGAAAATTTTCATTTCCGGACTCAAGCGGCTGCGGTCAATTTCAAAAGATTCTTCAAAAACCTCATCCACCAGTTTTCTGATTTCTTCTTCCTTCATGCTGTCCTGTTCCCTCCTAGTCCTTCCATTTTTTACAAACCAGGGCGGCATTAATTCCGCCGAAAGCAAAGCAATTTTTAACCAATGCCCGGATTTCCTTTTCCACCGGCTTTTGCACATGCAGAATGCCGTTGCACAAAGGGTCCACTTCTTCGAGATTCAACGTGGGATAAATGATGCCGCGCGCCATCATTTCCAGCGAAGCCGCCAGTTCAATCGCCCCGGAAGCCCCGAGCGTATGCCCGATATAGCCTTTCAGACTGCTGACCGGAACCTCGTGGCCAAACAAATCCCGAATAGCTTCTGCCTCCGCCTGATCACCCTGCACCGTTGCCGTCGCGTGGGCGCTGATGTAATCAATTTCCTGCGGCTTCAGCCCGGAATCCTTCACGGCATCTTCAATGCAGTCGCGCATGCCTTCCCGGCTGGACTGGCTGACATGCGTACCGCTGCCACTGGTGGCATAGCCGGCAATTTCACCGTAAATCCTGGCTCCCCGCCGGCGGGCATGTTCATATTCCTCAAGCACCAGAATCCCGGCTCCTTCCCCGCAAACCAGACCGTCGCGCTGCTTGTCGAAAGGACGCGGCGTATTCTTTGGATCTTCATTGAAATGCGTGGAGGCCGCAAAAAGAATATCGAATGTTCCCGTCACAATGGGATGCAGTTCCTCGGCTCCGCCGCAAAGCAAGACATCCTGCCGGCCGCTGCGGATCATTTCATATCCGCTGCCAATCGCCTGCAAAGAGGCCGCACAAGCCGCCGAAGTGGCCATCACGTATCCGTTAATTCCCAGATACTGCGCCACATTCATCGCCGCCGTATGCGAAACACATTTAAAGAAATTCATGGAAGGCAATTCCGACAAATCCCGGTGCGGCAGCATGATTTCAAAAGTTTCGTTCATGGCCTCCGCCCCGCCCATGGTGGACCCCACCACACAGCCGAGCCGCCGGGATGACAAAAGTTTTTCATCCAGGCCCGCATCTTCAACGGCCTGCTTCGCCGCCTGCGCTCCAAACACACTCAAGCGCCCCATGGAACGGCGGACTTTGCGCGGAATTTCTCTTTCATCTTTAAGTTCCGCACGCGCGCCCACCCGGCTGTGCAGGCCTTTGTAAGTTTCCCAGCCTTCCATTGCCTGGATGGCGCTGACGCCCTTTTCCAACCCCTCCATCAGGGCTTTCAAATTGTCCCCGAGACTCGTAATGACGCCTCTACCCGTGATGACTACACGCTTCATCGGGAAGCCTCTCCTTCATGAACTGGTCATACTGATCGCGCCCGAGAATGGCGCGCAAAATAATAAATGAAGACATCATCGCGCCAACGATTCCCGGCAGCACGGCACTCTGGCCGGACGCATACAAATTTCGGAATGGCAGCCGGCCGAAAAGATTAATCTGCCCGATTTTCTGTTTCACGCCATAGGCCGACCCATCAGGAGAATGCAGGAAATCGCGGTAACTCAGCATGGAAGCCGCTTCCATGACTTCCAACCGCCCCTTGTATTCGGGATAAAAATCCGTAATCCGTTTGAGGATGGCTTCCGTCCGGCGTTGCTTGTATTCCAGATAAGACTGGGGTCTTCTTTTAAGCGACGTATCTTTCCATTGCTCCACATCCTTGAAAAAGGACGGCTCCAGGGCCGTTACGACTTTGACAAGCTTGCCGTTCACCATTTCATTGCTGGTCAGCACCACCACTGCATTCGGGCCTTCACAGGACGGATCCAGCAGACGGTCCACATCCGGCACCGGCAGCAAGGACGTGATCGCCGGCTTGAGAGGCTCGTCGGGATTATCCGTTTGCAGCGTGCAGTACAGTGAAAAAAAACCGAGCGACGGTTCAAAGTCTTCGACTCTTTCAATAAAGGCTTTGTTGAGATGTTCGCGGGGCAAAGTCTCAAGGATGGAATTGGGGTGAATCGTAAATATGCACTGGTCACAGGATACTTCTTCCCCATTGTTGAGAATAAATTTCCCGACCTGCCGGTTCTGGATATCGGTGCATTCCTTGATATAAGTGCGAAGCCGGATATCGACATCCAGATTTTTCAAGGCCCTTGTAAACGCTTCCACAAACGCATCGCCGCCGTCTTTAATGCGCACGACCGCTTCGTAGAGCCCATGGGCCACCCGGCAATGATTCGCAAAGGATATTTCGGACGGCTTGACCCCGTAACACATGCAGTAAGTCGCCAGAATGCCCTTCAGCTTGTCACTGCGGATATAAGAATTCATGATATCCAGCAGGCTTTTGTAATCTTCGTCGAGAACATTCGGCGTCTGCGTGATCTTGCGCAAGTCCAGCGACAGGGTTTCGCGGTAACATTTATCCGCGAGAGCAAAATAACGTTCAATGCCGTCGCGCTCTTCGGGGAAATAATCCATCAACGCCTGTTTGAAATTCTCGACACCCCCCGGCATGTCATAATGACTGCCGTCATGTTCAAAAACATAACGGCTGGATTCGGGGTCCGTCAAAAATATCGGTTCAATCTGATCACGTATGCCAAGCACCTGCAGCATGTCATGCAAAATTCCGCCCTCGGTAAATCCGCCTGTAAAATGAAATCCCGTATCGAATGGAATGCCCTTCTTCCGGAAACGCGTCAGGCTGCCGCCCAGATACCAGCCTTTCTCCAGCAAAAGAACCTTGCGGCCGTTAAGCGCGAGCAGATGCGCCAATGACAAACCGCTCGCCCCGCTGCCAACGACAATGTTGTCATAATGCTTCATGTCGCCAGGCCTCCGTTGATGCCGATCACCTGCCCGTGAATGTACATATGTTCTTCTGTGCAAAGAAAATGAATCACGGAAGAAACGTCATCGACCGAACCAAAACGTTTGAGAGGAATCAGGGGTTTTAAAGCATCAAGCGGCAGATCCGCCGTCATATCTGTTTCAATGACGCCCGGCGCCACGACATTCACCAGAATATTTTTCTTACCGACCTCACGGGCCAGGGCTTTGGCGGCACCGATCAAACCGGCTTTGGCCGCGGAATAATTCACCTGACCGGCCTGGCCGATTTCTCCGGATGTCGAAGAAACCACAATAATCCGTCCGCGTTTTTCGCGCAGCATGGGAAACAGAACGGCGTGCATGACGTTATAAAATCCATTGAGATTGGTATCGATGACACTCGACCATTCTTCGCGCGTCATCATGACAAGCAGATTGTCGCGTGTAATGCCGGCATTGAAGACCACAACGTCAGGCGCCTTGGCGTCGCATCGATCCCCGAGTGCTTTCTGCGTGGCTTCGCCGTCCGCCACATCAAAGGCAAAAAGTTCACAGGCAGCCTGTTTACTTTCGATTTCCGATTTCACGGCTGCCGCCGCCTCATGATTGCGATGATAGGTGAGCCAGATATTAAAACCGGATGCCGCCAGCCGGAGGGCGGTACTTTTCCCAATACCGCGGCTGCCACCGATAATAAGAGCCAAAGGACGTTCGTTCATCGGGTCCTC
>CAZGID010000030.1:0-19535 GCA_964526065.1 uncultured bacterium | reverse complement strand
AAACCGTCGCGGCTGTACGCCTCCACGCGTTTCCAGACACTCATCACCGAACCGCAGGTCGTATCAACGAGAATGCATCCCTTTTTCTGCAATTCAGCCAGCTGCCCGGTACTCGTTCCGAAAGCCGGAATCAAAACCACATCATCTTTGCCGATCGCTTCAAGCGTGTACTCGCCGCCGTAAGGGCCGGAAAGAAAATGAATGTCCATCTCACGCATTTTTTCGTTCACGCGCGGATTGTGAATAATTTCATTGGTCAGAAAAATACGGCGGTCCGGGAATTTGGCCCGGGTCTCATAGGCATAATCAATGGCGCGGTCCACCCCATAGCAAAAACCGAATTCCTCAGCCAGACGCATCGTAAAACGGCCTTCCTGCAGGCGGAAATTCTCACTCTTGATCCGGTCAATCAGAGGGCTGTGGTAACTGGCTTCCAGTTCCGGACGGATTTCTTCCTTCAGGCCAAAGCTCTTGCGGATGATTTCATTGGGCTGGGTCATAGGGGCTATTATAAAGGCCGTCCGGGATTTTGCCAAACCGGCATTCAGACGGGCGTATCGACTTTCAGGCGCCGGATGATGACATGCGCGTGCTCCAGCAGCTTGAGCGATGTCTCCCCCAGCGGATATTCGATGTTATAAACCACTTCTTTGAGACCGGCATTGATAATCATTTTGGTGCAGGTCAGGCAGGGAGAAAAAGTCGTATAAATCACGGCGCCGCTGATGTTCACTCCATGATAAGCGGACTGCACAATCGCATTCTCCTCGGCATGCGAGCAAAGACATTCGTCGAGGCTTTTGCCCGAAACACCGATCGCATTGCAGCGCGGGCAGCCGCCTTCACTGCAGTTCTGAATTCCCCGCGGCGTTCCATTATAGCCGGTGGAAATGATCCGCTTGTCCTTCACAATCACGGCTGCCACCTTGCGTGCGATGCAGTTCGAACGAAGCGCCGCCACTTTGGCGATGCCCATAAAATATTCATCCCAGTCGGGACGCGGCTGTTTGCGCGAAAGACTCAGAATCACATCCCGGATCCGGATATGCAGATCGTCGAGCGGCCCGGAATTATCAACCGTCACATCGGCAAGCTGGATGGCCTGATCCAGCTGCTGATCGCTTTCCTTGCCACTGGCCGCTTCCCGTTTTTCAAGTTCCTCAAATTTCTTGAAATCCGTCGGATCACTTTCGCGTGCACGGTCCTGAAGGCGGTCGAACCGGACTTTGGCGGGCGCATCCACGCAGGCGAGAAAAAAATCCCGGCGGCGCTTCAAGACCTGAACTTCCGAAGGATGGCGGACTGAATCAATCACATAGTTCTTTTCAGGGTCCAGGCGGGCAATTACTTTTTCCGCCAGCACGCCGGGTCCCAGGGTCGCCCGCAGCTGGTTTCCCAAAGAAACGAGATTGTCACGGGTCACGGCCATTTCACGCCGAGCAGCTTCTTCGCGCAGCATGTCAGAGAGAGAATAATAATGGAAGCCCCGCGATTGGAGAAACTTGGCGACTTCACCTTTGCCAGCCCCGTTTTTTCCGGTCAGTCCGATAATCATGCCTGGATGATACCCAAAGAGGCTTCGCCTGACAAGAGGCAAAGCCCCTCAGGCTTCGGTTTCTTCGTGTGGAAGGGCGAATCCGCTGTAGCCGCGGTGCCGCTCCGTCAATTCAATGGACGTATAGGGGTGTCCTTTGAGCACAGACGGCTGGCTGAAAACCCGGCGATAATCCGAAGTGGTATCCCCGCTTCCGACCCCGTCGAAAGGAACGCCCTGTTTTTCGAGGTAATACACAGCCCGAAACAGATCGTCCACCTGAATCGCGATGTGATGCGGCTTTTTATCCCCGAACCGGCGGACCCAGTCGGCAATTTCTTTCCCTTTGCCCGAGCGGAGGTTCAGCGGCTGATCAATAAAAATGCAGGGGTATCCGGGTTTGCGAAAAAGCTTTCCTAACCAGCTTTTGCGCTGGATCACGCCCAGCTTGCCATCCCACACATAGCCGAACTTGATGAATTCGCGGGCGCGGCGGTCGATATCCAGCGTGCGGAAAGTGATGTGGTCAACAAGCGGTCTTAAACCGATTCCCAGAATGCATAAACCCGCCTGAACCACCTGGGCGGCGTGATTATGCTTGGCAAAATCCTTCAGATACTCGCGAATCCGGTTTTCAAGCGGATCGAGCGCCCCTGAGCAGGTTTTAGAAGTAGTAACCGGGGAAGAAACAGCTCGCCGGGACTTCTTGCGGGTTCGCGTTGCCATGCACTGGCTCCTTCAGCTCTCCGGCTCAGTTCCAGCCCCGCTGCTGGAGCCGGAAAGGCACCGGCCAAACCGGCGGATTAGTTAACGAGCTTGTTTCCGGGTTTCCGGGGCGGGTCGTCACGCGGCCGCTCCGGAACTTTGGGATTGTCCTTGTACTGAGGAGTCAAGTCGGCGTTGATCTTGGCATACTCGGGATCCAGATCTTCAGATTCCACAATCGCATCGATCGGGCATTCCGGCATGCAGGCTCCGCAGGTGATGCAGATGGTCGGGTCGATCACCATGAATTCTTCGTTGTTATAATCGCCCGGATAAATGCAGTCGACCGGGCAGACGGCCACACACGATGCATAGCGTTCACCCAGACATTTTTCGGTAATTACATAGGACATCTCTTGCCTCCTTGGCTGGAGCCTTTTGGAAACGTGAAGCGGAAATTATAAATTCATTTTCGTCAAAAATTATATCGTCCTTTAGAGTGGTCGTCAACCAGAGCGCCAAGGCTTCCCGGTTTGCGTCCCGGGCATTGAGTTGCTATAATGCCCGAATTCTTTCCGGAGGCTTGTCATTCATGAATCGTAAAGGGATTGTTCTTCTATCGGGCGGGCTGGATTCAACGCTGGCCGCCCATATCGTCAAGGCTCAGGGAATCGAGCTGGAAGCCATCAATTTCCAGACCATGTTCGGATGCTGCAAGGACGACGCCCGCGGCGTTGCCCATGAAATCGGCATCCCCTACACCACGGTCCGCGTCGGTGACGACTACCTCAAAATGGTCCAAAACCCCAAATACGGGTATGGCAAGGGCATTAACCCCTGCGTCGACTGCCGGATCTATATGTTTGAGCTGGGAAAACGCTTTATGGAGCAGACCGGCGCGTCGTTTCTGATTTCCGGTGAGGTCCTGGGCCAGCGGCCCATGTCCCAGAAACGGACGGATTTTCATAAAATTGAGCGCGATAATGGCTTGGAAGGTCTGATTCTTCGTCCCCTGTCGGCCAAACTGCTGCCCGAAACCCTGCCGGAAAAAGCCGGTATTGTCGACCGTTCCCGGCTTTATGCCATTCAGGGACGCTCCCGGTCCGAACTGGTTGAACTGGCAAAGCAGTTTGGCGTCCGTGACATTCCCCAGCCCTCCACGGGCTGCGCCCTGACTGAAGTCGGATTTTCGAAAAAGGTCCGGGATATTTTCGATCATGAGCCGGATTACAAACGCTGGGAATTCGAAATTCTGAAAGTCGGCCGCCATTTCCGCCTGGATGACGAAACCAAAATCATTGTTGCCAAAGATGTGGAAGAAAGCGCTTATCTGGAAGCCTTTCACCCGGCAGGCACCGCCCTGCTGACCTGTGTCAATTTCGGCGGACCGCACGCCCTGGTCGTGGGGAACCGCAGCGAAGAAAATCTCCACAAAACAGCAGCGGTTATGCTTCGGTATTCACAAAAACCGCTTCCCGCGCCCTGTGAAATCCGGTTCTTCGACGAGGGCCGTGAATCGGTGTTCCATGCCGAGGCTCCGGCCGATGAACCCTTTCTCGAAAGCGTGCGCATCGTATGAAAAACAAACCCGCTATCCGCGCCGTACTTTTCGATATGGGCAATGTGCTGCTTAAATTCAATGCGTACAAAGCCGCCGAGCGATTCGCGAAACATACCGGTGTTCCGATGAACAAACTGTGGATCCATTTTTTCACTTCACCGGTGGAAAAAGCCTACACCCGCGGTGAAATTACCACTTATGAGTTTTTTCGCCATGCCCGCAAAGTCCTGAAAACAAAGGTTTCCTACACGGTCTTCCGGCATTTCTGGAATGATATTTTCTGGGAAAATAAAGGGATGGAAGCACTGTTGAAAAAACTCAAGAAGAAGTATCCTCTTTATCTTATTTCCAATACAAACGCCATGCATTTCAATTACATCAAAAAGCGTTTTACCGTGCTTAAGCATTTCAAGCGGACTTTCCCTTCTCATCTGGTCGGCCATCGCAAGCCGGACCCGCGCATCTATCTGAAGGTACTCAAAAGCATCCGGATGAAGCCCGAAGAAACGGTTTTCATTGACGATGTGAAGAGTTTCGTGGAAGGCGCAGAACAGGTGGGCATGCATGCTATTCTCTTCCACACACCGGCCGGACTCGTACGGGATCTTAAAAAGCTCGGCGTGAGTGCCTGATCAGGAATAACCGAGTTCCCGCAGACTGTCTTCCTTGTTTTTCCAGTCTGAAAGAACTTTGATCCACAACTGCAGGTGGACTTTGCTCTGCAGAAATTTTTCGATTTCAACGCGGGACGCCTGACCGATTTTCTTCAGCATCTCGCCTTTCTTTCCGATCAGAATCCCCTTTCTGGATTCCTTATCCACGAGAATCGTGGCCTCGATCGCCACGAGATTCGGACCGCGCTCCTTGAAACTTTCAATCCGCACGGCGGTTGCATACGGCACTTCTTCCCGGGTATTGAGAAAGATTTTTTCTCGGATGATTTCCTGAATAAAGACCCGCTCCTGCTGATCGGAAATCTGGTCCTCCGGATACAGGGATTCTCCCTCGGGGAGCAATTCAAACGTTTTTTCCAGAAGCAGCGGGACCTGCAGTCCGGTCTTGGCCGAAATCGGGATAATCTCCTGAAACGGGGCCATTTCGCTGAACTTCTGGATCACCGGCAACACTTCGGGTTTGGGGTACCGGTCCACCTGATTGATAACGAGAATCACGGGTTTTTTCGAATGCTGCACCACTTCCAGAATTTTTCTTTCCTGCTCATCAGGCATCCGGGGAAGGCACATCCAGTAAAGAACATCGACGGAGTCGACAGCCTTTTCGATTTCGTGCAGCATGAATTTTCCCAAAGAATCCTGCGGAACATGGTGCCCGGGCGTATCGACGAAGATGATTTGTCCGGCAGGAACGGTGTAAATGCCGCGAATCACGCCGCGTGTGGTCTGCGGCTTGGGCGAAACGCCCGACAATTTTTCTCCGATGATGCGGTTCAGCAGTGTGGATTTGCCCACATTGGGTTTTCCAATAATGGCCACGAATCCGGAACGGCGGGTCGATTTCATAAGGCCTGATCGCTTACGGCGTAGTAAATCTGACGTGCCAGCGGCATATCAGGAAGCCGGGTCGCCCGCTGATAGGCCTGGATGCGCACATTGCCTTGATCCTGATGAACCTGAATCACCTGCAAACTGACGTGACTCTCTCCCACTTCCGCTTCAATGCGGCCCGTCACCGGATTCAATTCATGGATCGTTCCGTAGGCAGCCAGCACTTCGCGCGCAGCGTCCCAGATTCTTTCATAGTAGATTTCCACCGGCCCCTCAACAATACCGTCCGCCGGCGTTTCCATGCCCTGAGGTATGGGTTGATGAAAATTCACACTCGTGCATCCACAAGTCAGAAACAAAGCGAAAATACAGACAAGACACAGGAAATTATTCGGATGCATAATTTTCCGACGCTCCTTCTTCTGTGGGCTGGCCTTGCGCAGGCGCCTCGGCCGGCAGCTTCAGCTTTTCAAGCCCCTCGACCATCAATTGCGGGGTCCGGACCACACCGGTAGCCAGCCACGCTGCGGACTCCTTTACTTTTTCGACACCCTTGGCCGTTTTCTTCTGCAAAGCTTCCTGAAACGCGCGCCGGAAGGCCCGATGATATTCAAATTCCGGGTCCGAAAGCTGGCCGCGAACCGGTATTTCCAGACGAATCACTTCCTGCGTCCGGAGAAAATCGACTGCGGCCATCATCGGAAGCCCCCAAAAAACATCACCGGCTTTCGGGCCGGTATCCACTTCCAGGCTGTAAAGCATCAGTTCATTAACGGCGCTTAACTCGCGCAAATGGCTGACCGCATGGACCTTAAGATCAAATGTGCCTTTTTTCACTATCAACGGCAGGCCTTCCCACATGGCCGGATGAAGCGCCAGGTTACCATCCTGAATACTGCCCTTTAGATCAAAACTGACGCGGCTGGTGGCAAAATTAGCGCCGCCTTCAATATGAACGGGAGTTTGGAACAATTCGCCAAAGACGCCCTGCAGTTGAACCTGCTGTTCCAAAATGGCCGGATTGGCCGTCGGCCAGTGAAAGCCGCTCAATCGGCCATCCAGTTTCCGGAAA
The DNA here is from genome assembly GCA_964526065.1 of uncultured bacterium. Taxonomy (GTDB): domain Bacteria; phylum Omnitrophota; class Omnitrophia; order Omnitrophales; family Aquincolibacteriaceae; genus CAZGID01. The sequence goes on along the minus strand of CAZGID010000030.1, from coordinate 13,158 downwards.
ACAAGTTCCTGCTGTACTTCTCCATTCAACCGGGATTGATAAATAAACGTCCCGTCTTCAATCTCAATGGTCCCGATGGAAACTTCCCATCCGGACGGCTTTCCTTGCCGGCGTTCGCGCGCTCGCCGGACTTTCTCGGCAAGTCTTGCCCCCCATACCGCAACATTATTCCGGGGGTCTCCCTCGTAATCGAGCTTGCGCTCAATCACAAAAACCGGTTCATGCAAGAGTACATGCCGGATTTTGACATGCTTCTCTTTAAGCGCCATAAAAGAAATGTCGAACCAGACACCGGCCACATCCAGATGGGCCGTTTCCTGACTGAACACCGGTTCATTTTCAAAGGTCAGACGCCGCGCTTCAGCCCCGCCGGGCCAGGGATAAACAAGAAGTCCTTCGATGTGAACTGGAAGTTCGAACAAACGCGTCAAGCGGTCTTCCAGTTTCGGCTCAAGCCACCAACCCAGAAGCCTGCCGGAAAAAAGGGCAATGAGAACTGTTCCAAGCACTGCCGTGAAAAGAGCCGCCAGAACTTGCTTCATACCATTTTACGGATTTTTCGAACTGCGGTTTCAATCTCCTCGAACGTGTTATAGAAATGAGGAGAAAAGCGGATCCCGTTACCGCGCGGGGACACATGAATCCGCTGCTCAAGCAGCCGTTTCCAGACAGATACGGCCTGCGGCACATTAAAAACGACAATGCCGGAGCGGCAGGCATTCTGCCAGTCCGGCCCGGTAACTTCAAATCCGTGACGCGTCAACTCTTCCACCGCGAACCGGGAAAGCGACAGAATCCTTTTCTCAATTTTTTCGATTCCGATTGACGACAAATATTCAACCGCCGCTCCAACCGCAAAAATGGTCGGGAAACTCGGACAGCCGAGTTCATAGCGGGAAGCATGCGGGCTTAAATCCAGTTTCCGGTTATCCAGTTGATCCGGAAACCGCATGCTGCGCCATCCTGCGGATTCCGGTTGAAAGCGGGAAAGCCACCGTTTACGGATAAAAAGCACGCCCCCGCCATACCCTGCCAGCAGCCATTTATAACTGTTCGTACAGAGAAAATCGGCATTCCACTTTTTCACGTCGACTTCCAAGGCGCCAAATCCTTGTGTCGCATTCACCACAAGGAAACGTTTTTCCTTGTGTTTCCCCATGGCCTCGAGATTTTGCCGGTAACCGGAAGCATATTGCACAAAACTGGCCACCAGCGTTTTAGCGCGGCTTTGGCGCACAAAGGTTTCAGGGTCCTGAATCCCCTGTTTGTCGGGATAGAAGTGAACCGGCACCTTGCGCCAGAGCCATGGCAGCGTCGAGCTCGGGAATTCAGCTTCACTGGCTGCCACCGCTCCCTGCGATGCCAGAAGTTCGGCAATCAGATTCATGCCATGCGAAGTGCTTTGCGTGAAGGTAATTTCTTCCGGCTCGGCATGGATAAACCGGGCAACGCGGCGGCGCACGGCCTCACGTTCTTCCAGCCATCGCGGCCAGGCGGCATCTCCTTCCCGCGCATTGGATTCATAATAGGCCCGGACACAAGCAGCCACCGGTTCCGGAACGGGACCGCAGGCCGCATGGTCGAGATAAATGCGTTTCTTTGTGAGGGGGAAATCGGCTCTTAGTTTTTCCCAGCGGGAAGCCATGGGAAATCCGGGTGAGTGGAATTAATAACGCGCAACCGTCGGATCAATCTCCAGCGCCCAGGCATCAATGCCGCCTTTAACATTCTGGAGTTTACCGAATCCGTGCATCTGAAGGAGTTCGAGCGCCCGCTGCGAACGTCCGCCATGGTGGCAGTGCGCCACAATATTCTTGTTCCGGTAAGACTCAAGCTCACTGAGACGCGATTCAAGCTGCCCCAATGGAATCAGCGTACTGCCCTCAATACTGGCAATCTGATATTCATAATCTTCCCGCACATCAAGAAGCAGGAAGTCGTCTTTTTGATCCAGTTTTTTCTTCAGCTCTTCCACGGAAATCTGCTCAATCACACCAGCCTCCGATTTTTTCTCGGGTTCGCCCCGTTTCAGTCCGCAGAACTGTTCATAATCAATCAATTCGCGGATTGTAGGATGATCACCACAAACCGGGCATTCCGGATCCTTGCGCAGTTTCAACTCGCGAAAAGTCATTTGCAGCGCATCGTAAACCAGCAGACGTCCCACCAGCGGACGGCCAATGCCGGTGATCCACTTCACCGCTTCAGTGGCCTGAATCAATCCAATCGTCCCCGGCAGAATACCCAGCACACCCCCCTCGGCACAACTCGGGACCATTCCCGGCGGCGGCGGTTCGGGATAAAGACACCGGTAGCAGGGCCCGTTTTCTGCATCAAAAACCGTAGCCAATCCGTCAAAACGGAAGATCGAACCGTAAATGTTCGGTTTTTTCAAAAAGACGCAAGCATCATTGGTCAAATAACGCGTCGGGAAATTATCAGTTCCATCAATGATGACATCATAATCGCGCATCAGGTCGAGTGCATTCTGTGACGTCAGACGCGTCACATGCTTATGAACTTGTGTGTCGGGATTCATTGCCTTGATGCGCTTTTCGGCCGAATCAACCTTGGGCGTTCCGACTGAATCATTGGTATGAAGAATCTGGCGCTGCAGATTGGATAAGTCGACGGCATCAAAATCCACAAGCCCGATCGTGCCTACGCCGGCGGCCGCGAGATAAAGGCCGATCGGCGAGCCCAGCCCACCGGCTCCGATGAGAAGCACCTTGGCGCCCAGAAGTTTCTTTTGGCCTTCCTGACCGATTTCGGGAAGAATAAAATGGCGGCTGTAGCGGACTAACTGATCTTTATTGAAATCCATCGTTGTTTTCATCCTCGAATTATATCACGTTCATTCCAGATCTTCGCGAAAAAGCGGCTCGCGCCGGTACAGATCACGAAGATGGGACGACTCCTGGCTGCGCAGCCTCGGGTCCTCGCTGGCCCGGACATTCTCAAGCACCTGAATCCCGTTTTTGGCGCCGGGAATCACCGTGCTGACGGCTTCGTATTCCAGCACATATTCAATCGCCGCCTGCGCCAGTGAAAAACGCTTGGTAGCCAGAATCGTTTTGATTTTTTCAATCTTGCGGATATCCAGCTCCATCTTGTCATGGCTCCAGCCGCAGCGGTGATCATCTTTTGGAAAGCGGGATTCGGAATTATACTTTCCCGAAAGCATGCCGCAAGCCAGCGGTTCCCGCGCAATGATACCGATATCCCGTTCCTGAGCCGCACGGAAAATGCGCTGGGCCATTTGCTGGTTAAAGAGATTGAAAACAACCTGCAGTGTGCTGACTGTATCCGATTCCATTGCCAGTTCCGCCTCTTCTTCGCCATAAACGGAAACGCCAGCAAACCGGATTTTACCTTGCGCCTGCAACTGCTGAAGTGCTGCCCACACTTCCTCTTTCTGAATCACCTCGGGAGAAGGCGTGTGCAATTGGTAAACATCGATGCAGTCCAGACCCAGGCGTTCCAGACTTTTTTCACAGGCCCGGATCAAATAGGCGGGATCGAAATTCTTTCGCATTGGACCGTCATAAAAATCATGACCGCCCTTGGTTGCCACAAAAAATTTATCGCGCGGCTTGCCGGCGAGAAACCGGCCAAGCCGCAATTCGCTTTCGCCGTTGCCATAGGAATCCGCGGTGTCAAAAAAATTGACCCCGTGCTCCCATGCCGCCTCCAGCGTTTCCCTGGCTTCCTCTTCCGAAACCGGGCCGTAGCCAATGCCCCCTAGAGCCCAGCAGCCCAGCCCGATTTCCGAAACTTCGAGACCCGTTTTACCCAGACGGCGATATTTCATGCCTCTCCGCTTGGTCCGGCAATCAGGCCGAAACCGCAGAAAGCTGACGGGAAACCACTTCAACCTTATCCCGTCCGCCGTAAGCTGCAAACCAGGGCTGCGCGCCTTTATCCAGCACCGCATTCAGCGTCTTGATATTCCGGACGCCTTCATCCAGCAGCCATTTCTCAAGCGCCGCCGCACCTTCCTTCGCGTACACCGGCATGCCCTCTTTCCAGGTCGCCCGGCCGCAAAGAACCCCATTGTATTTCACGCCGGATTCAGCCGCGAGCTCAAGGCTTTCGACGAACTCATCGTTGTCGACGCCTGCGCTCAAATAAATGAACGGCTTCTTCACGACCGCTGCGGTCTTGCGAAAATGCTCTTTCGCTTCTTCGCGGGTATAGGCTTTTTCGCCCTTGAACGACTTGGTTCCTTCCACAAACTTCATATTGATCGGCATCTCAACTTTCAACACATCGACCTGATATTGCGGCTTGGAAAATTCTTCCATGCTTTTAGCCACGATTTCCGGTTTCTTCTTAGCATACTCCAGCGTATTCACATCACCGCCCGCCGGATCATATCCCACAAATTCCAGGAAGAATGGAATATCGCGGTCGGCACATTCTGCACCGATCCGTTCCGTCCAGGCATGCTTGAAAGCATTGACCTTCGGATCGTCAAAAGGCGTGTAATAAAGAAGAATCTTGATGGCGTTCGCGCCCTTTTCAAGCAGCGTCCGCACCGTTTCGGTTTCCAGCAGATCCGGAAGCCGTCCCGGACGGGTATTGTCATAGCCGCTGTTCTCATAGGCCAGCAGCACACCCGCCTTGGAATCACGAGCCTTCACGGCCGGAATGCCCCACTGGGGATCCAGCAGAATGGCGGAGGCATGCGGCGTCAGCACTTTGGAAACCAGTTTCTTGAATTCCTCCATCATGGCATCCGTCACTTCTTCATTCTTGATGCCCTTGAACTTGGCCAGACTCTTCTGCAGGGATCCGCGCTGATCCATTGCGGCTGCGGCAATGACTCCCTTGTCATTGGCCAGTGCTTCCATGTGTTTAAATTTGCCTTCTGTAATCTTCATAACATTCACCTCAGTTTTTTAGTTTGAAAAGAACTCCGAAGAATTTAATCGTAAACCCGGGAAGGAATTCCCGTTGCTTCCTGGCAGGCACGCGCAATGGCTTCCAGCTGTTTGGACTCGACCTTCCGGAGCCCCGGATCGGCAGGACGGCGGTCGATCGTATAAACCTGAACTTCTCTGGGCCGAATTTCCCGGACCACGTCGATCCAGGCGCCAATGTGTTCCGGCTGTGTATTGTCATAACTGCCCTGAACAAAAAGGGTCTGAATCACAATATCTTTTAGGGTTTTAAGCTCTTCGACCATGCGCCGGAAATTAAAATCCCCGCGGGGCCGGTTAATCTGGTCGATTAATGCTTCGGTTCCGGCATCCAGCTTCATATAACGTTCGTCAAGTTGCTCCATGGCGGCCCGAATGGCCGGGCGATGCAGTTGTGAGGAATCAGACAAGATCCCTACCGGCACGCCGGGAAAAAATTCATCCCGCAGCGCGAGAAGCCCCGATACAAAACCCGGAAAATCGGGATAGATCGTCGGCTCTCCATTTCCTGCAATGGTCAGACATTTCACCGGCGTCTGGACTTCCTGGTAATACTGAAAAAACTGGCGAATCTCGCGAAGCAAGTCGGGCAGGCGCTTGATTTTCTCACCCGTCCCGCGTTCCGGCGTCCAGCCGTACTGGCAGTAAACACAATCGAAATCACAGAACTTATAAGTCACCGGAAGCGGATTAATGCCCAGTGAAACTCCCAGACGGCGGGAATGAATCGGACCGTACACAGCCGCTTCCTGCAGCGGAAAATCCTGTGTTGAAACGATTCCGGGAACTGCGCTTTTCTGAAGCTCGCTAGCCGGCAACATCATTAATGACGCGCTGGATGGCTTCTTCCGATTGAAAACCGACCAGCCGCTGTGCCTCCTCGCCATTTTTATAAAGAATCAGGGTGGGAATTCCCTGGATGCCGTACTTCTGCGGGACATTCTGGTTCTCGTCGACATTCAGTTTGCCGACCACCACTTTACCCTGGTTGCTTTCAGCAATGCGTTCCAGCACGGGCGCCAGCATGCGGCAGGGACCGCACCATTCGGCCCAAAAGTCCACAAGTACAGGCTTATCCGCCGACAGAACATCCGCTTGAAAATTGGAATCCGTAAAGACCTTTTCGACTCCCATGACATTCTCCTGCTTTGGTTTATGGATTACAAAAAGTCCGGGTCAGAAAGAATAATATACAACAGCCGCCCCTCCCTGTCCACCGGAGCGGCCGCTCAGAAGGGGGTGGCCAGCGCTTCGCGGATTTCCACCAGAACTTCGGGGACCGACTCGTGCTCTAGTTGATGATTCAACAACGCCCGGGCCTGAACGCCCGGGATTTCGCCCAGAGCCCAGGCGGCATGCTGGCGAACCAAGGGAGAGGCATCCTGCAGGGCGAGGGACAGATAAGGCAGGGCCCTTTCGCTGCGGGTATTCCCCAACACCACGCACGCATTACGGAGCATCTGCTTCCGACCGGCTCGAAGCAAAGCGGTTCCCCGGAAGGCCTCTTCATATTCCCGGTTGGAACGGAGTCGGAACAAGCGGTCAAAATCCAGCCAGGCTCCGGCACCGGCTTCCGGGCGGAGTTCCGGCCAGGAAGTCTCCTTCTGCCCCGAAGTAAACGGACACGAAGTCAGGCAATCATCACAACCAAAAACCCAGTCCCGCAAATGCGGGCGCATCTCCCGCGGAATTGCCCCTTTATGTTCAATGGTCAAATACGCAATGCAGCGCCGGGCATCCATCCGGTAGTCTTCGTCCAGCGCTCCGGTCGGGCAGGCAGTCTGGCAGCGGGAGCAAGTGCCGCACGTTCCTTCCGCCGGCTCGTCTTCGGCCAGATCCAGATCGGTCATGATTTCAGAAAGAAAAAGCCAGGGACCAAAATTCCGGCTGAGGAGCAGTGTGTTTTTTCCGACAAATCCGAGTCCGGCCTGCTCGGCGGCATGCCGTTCGGGAACCGGTTGCGTATCGACACAACTGCGCGCCTGAAAGGCGGGTCCAAACTTTTCTGCCATCCGCGCAATCAAAAGCTCATGCCGCTCGCGGATGAGGCGGTGATAATCCTGCCCGCGTGCGTACCGGGCCACTTTGCCGGATAAACCTTCCGGCGGCCGGGCACTTTCCTGGGATGAGAAATAATTGGTTCCGAGCACAATCACGCTGCGTAATGCCGGAAACTCTCGATAAAAACGCTGCCGCCGCTGGCGATAATCTTCCAGATATTTCATGCTGCCATGCCGGCCCTCCTGCAGCCATTGATCCATCGCCGGATCCGCAGCTTCCAGCTTTGCTGGCCGGACAAAACCCACCGCATCAAATCCCGCTTCCCGTGCCTGCGCGCGGATCCAGTCCCGGGGATCACCGGCCATTTTTAATCCCCTTGTCTTTAAGAAAGAGATTCGCAGACGGACAGTATTTCCGGATCTCGCAATGTGTGCAATCCGGACGGCGCGCGATGCAGCGGGCACGGCCATGATGAATGATCAGGTGGGAATAAAGCGTCCAGTCTTTGCGTGGAATGATTTCCATAAGATCAAATTCGATTTTCACTGGATCCGTGTGCTGCGTCAGGCCCAGGAGCCGGTTAATCCGGATCATATGCGTATCCACCGTCACCCCGGGGACATCAAAGGCATTCCCCAAAATGACATTGGCGGTTTTCCGCCCGACGCCCGGCAGGGTCACCAGTTCATCCAGCGTCCTGGGAACCTCGCCGTTAAATTCTGCCATCACTTTTTTGGCCGCTCCGATAATATTGCGCCCCTTATTTTGATAGAAACCGGTCGAGCGGATGATATCGCACAGGTCCGCTTCACGCGCGGCTGCATAGTCGGCAATCGTGCGGTAACGTTGAAACAGAGCCGGCGTCACCAGATTGACCCGCTTGTCCGTGCACTGGGCCGAGAGCACGGTCGCGGCCAGCAGCTCGAAGGGACTGGAAAAGTCCAGCGCACAGCGCGCATCCGGATAGGTTTTTTTCAGCAACCGCAGAATGGTGCGCACGCGGGTCTGCTTTTCTTTCAACGATTCCTTTTTCATAGAATCCTTCATCGGTTCCATTATACCAATGTTCCGGCATCTATGATAAGATGCGCTCCCGATGAAAAAAATGCGCGCTACCTTTTTCAGACAGCATGGGGATATCCGCCGGCTTCAGCATGGATATCTGCCCCGCCCCAAACCCGGCCCGGGCGAAGTTCTGGTCCGGGTGCGTGCCTGTGCCTTGAATCATCTGGACATCTGGACCCTGATGGGTATGCCCGGTCTGGAAATTCCCCTGCCGCATATTCTTGGTTGTGACATTGCCGGGGAAGTTGTAGAAACCGGTCCGCGCGTAAAAAAAATGGCGCTCAACCGGCCGGTCATCGTTGCGCCCGGTGTTGTGCGGACACCAAAATCAGGATTTAGCGACGGAAAATGGGACAGCCTGAGTGACGGCTATCAAATTATCGGTTTTCAACTCGACGGCGGCTATGCCGAATTTGTCAAAGTTCCGGCCGTCAATATCATTCCGGTTTCCCGTAAACTCAGTTATGAAGAATGGGCTTCCATTCCGCTGACTTTCCTGACGGCCTGGCATATGCTCAAAACGCGGGCCGAAATTCGCAAAGGCGAGTGGGTGTTGATTCATGCGGCCGGCAGCGGCGTCGGAAGCGCCGCCATTCAGCTCGCCCGGCATTTCGGCGCCCACGTCATCACAACGGTCGGCAGCGACGCCAAGATACGGCGTGCCAAAGCCATCGGTGCCCACCATGTGATTCCTTATCACCGCAAAGATTTCGCCCATGAAGTGCGCCGGATCACGCAGGGCCGCGGAGTTGATGTCGTTCTGGAACATATCGGACCGGCCACCTTTACGCGCAGCCTGGAATCGCTGACCCGCCGCGGACGTCTGGTCACTTGCGGCGTCACAACGGGTCCGGTCACTCAGGTGAATTTGCGTTATATTTTCGCCAACCAGCTGACGATTCATGGAAGCTATATGGGCGGCATCCGGGAACTGAAAGAAGTGATTCAGTTGGTGGAAAAGAAAAAGCTCCGGCCGGTCATCGACCGTCTCTTTCATCTGCGGGAAGCGCCGCGTGCGCTGGAACGCATGATGAACCGCCATAATTTCGGAAAAATCATCCTGACCCCCTGAGGCGCATCATGGCTTCGCCTCACTCCGAACTTCAGGGCATTCGCTTGATGCTGCAAGCCAGCGTCGCCTTTTCTCTCATGGCCCTTGGCGTCAAATGGGCGGGCCGCTGGATTCCTTTTATCGAAATCGTGTTCATCCGCAGCGTCATTGGACTGATCATGATTCTGTTCGTCATTCACCGCCGTCGGGCGCCATTGATTGGACGGGAATGGGGTTTGATGCTGCTGCGTGGATTCTGCGGCTTCAGTGCTCTGATGTTCTATTTCTTCACTCTGACCCGGCTGCCGCTGGGGGTTGCCGTCCTGCTGAATTATACTTCCCCGGTTTTTGTCGCAATTCTCTCTGCCATTTTTCTAAATGAGCGCTTTGATCTTTTCCTCTCGGCCATGCTTCTGCTGGCGTTCGCCGGCATCTACCTGCTCACCGGAGCCGGCACGGTTTTTTGGTCGCTGACCGCCTGGAACACCTATGTGCTGATGGGACTGCTCTCGGCTATTTTTGCCGCGATGGCTTATGTGCTCATTCGCAAGCTCCACGAACAGGAATCGCCCTACACGATCATCTTTTATTTTACGGCCGTCTCTACGGCCGGATCGGCAACGCTGCTGCCGCCGGTTTTTGTCTGGCCGCCTATGGCTTCCTGGCTGCCGCTTTTGCTGGTGGGTTTAGGCGCTTTCTGGGGACAGCTGTGGCTCACCCATTCTCTTCGTCACGCCCGGGCTTCGGTGGTCAGTCTTTTCTCTTACGCCGGACCGCTGCTTTCGTTTCTTTATGGGTACTTATTTTTCGGCGAGGCGCTGTCGCGGCTTCAAATCAGCGGCGCTTTCCTGATCGTGCTTTCCTGCTGGCTGGTCTCGTACCGGGGGAATCGCCGGGCGCGGTTGGCGGCCGAAAGCTGAAGAAGGTCAAGCCGTAACGGCTTCCGGTTCCAGTCTTTCCGGATCATCCGTCTTGCGGATTCCGAGATAAAGATAAACAAAGGTCACGGCCATTCCCAGCGGCTCGATAAACGGGATTTCGTTAAAAACGGGAGCCACGAGTCTGATCCACAACAGCACGACGCCGGCTGTTAAAGCAAAGATACTGACGTTAAGAATGGCCGTGTAGGTCAACTTCTGATTCCGTCCCATATTGATCAAGAGACCAAACCATGAATAAAAAACGGCGGCAAACAGCTTCCAGAGAAAAAAGAACGGCAGATAGACAATAACAAAAAGCACCATCAGCCAGGGTTTGATGCCCGCATAAAAGTTCCGGACCGATTCCGGGGTGATATAGGCCGCCGCTCCGGGATTATCACGAAAATAATTTCCCATATAATCCTGAACGTCGTAAATCCGGATCTCGCCCGGGGCCTGCCTTACATAAACCCGCTGGGATGTAATGAAAACAAAGACACCGGCCATTTCCTCTTCGGTCACATCCACCCGTTCCGTATCAAACATCACAACCGGTCCCGCATCGGGGTGCACCATGGTATAAGGACTCGGCTGATCCATAATCAGGCCTTCTGACGTCGCGGTCAGAATCGGCATTTCCGCCTGAACCCACTCCATCGTTTCATCCATGACCGGTACCAGCACCCGGACAAAAACAAAAAACATGATGGCCGTTGTGATCACCGCAAGAAAGGCGAGATACTTGAGGGCCTGTGTCAGCCGCAACTCGCTGACCTCCCGGTAAAAACTGATCCGGGTCAATGCCGAATAGGGAGCGGTCAGAATTTTCATGGGATTAGTCCCGAATCAGTTTTTTAACTTCGAAACGCACTTTGCCGGCTGGAATCTGGACTTCCACTACATCTCCGGGTCCTTTGCCCAGAAGCGCCTTGCCGATGGGCGACGTGGTACCGATCTTACCCTGCTCAAAATCCGTTTCATCGGGAGCGACCAGGGTATACTGAAAAACTTCCTTGGTATCCAGATTGCAGATTTCCACTTTCGTTCCAAGATAAGCTTTGTCTTGCGGCAGTTCACTGGGATCGACAATCTTGGCATTGGCCAGTTTCATTTCAAGCTTTGCAATCTGGGTCTCCAGATGCCGTTTCGCTTCTTTGGCCGCATCATACTCCGCGTTTTCACGAAGATCGCCATGCGCGCGGGCCGTCGACAGCTGCTCGGCCACTTCAATCCGCTTTTTGGTTTTCAGGTAATTCAATTCTTCGGTTAATTTCTCATAACCTTCGGGCGTCAAAATCACTCTTTCATCCATAAAAACCCCTTCCGCTCTTTATTCAAAAATCATCACTGAGTAATAGAGAATAACGGAACCCAAAATGAAATTCAAGCTCATGAGACCGACATAGGAGCGGTGCAAAACCCGGAAAGCGCGCCGCACCAGATGTTCCGCATCCAGCGTATCAAAACCCGGCGTCCTTTCCCGCAGCAGCTCAAGCCGTGAAGCAACAAAAAAGGAATAAAAGGAAGTAATGGCTCCCATGATCAAAACACCGGTCAACAGATAATAAATGCCGCCGTCCCTCACGAACTCGCGCGAGGACAACAAAGTCGCAACCAGCAAAAAACAGCAGAAAAGCTCGATGGAATTTAAACGCCGCAGCGCGCGTCCCACAATCTGCCCGGCGACGGCACGCGAGGCCATGGACCCGTGGACTGCCGGCGCCACAACAACAAACAGCAGAAAAATGCCTCCGAGCCACAAAGCCAGCGCCATGTAATGCGCCCACTGAATAAAAACCCAGATGCCTTCGGCAGGCATAGCTTAGCTTCCTTTGCCGGATTTTTTCTTGCGGTAACGGCCGATCTGCAGCATGCGTCCGATATTGGCCTGATTGTCCAGAACCGGTTCGATATCCCCCTGCGTCGAGGTGAGAATGGTCGAAAGGCCGGGGCCATGCCCGGCGAGACGGCTGTCGCCGTGAATAATAACGCCGATCGTCACTGCTCCCTTACGAAACGTGCGCCCATAAGAGTGATCATGATCCTGAATGGCGACGAGATCTCCAAAACAAAGACCTTCGAGTTTCAGCCGTTTCACCTCAGAGGCGTCGTGGGTCATGATATCGCAATCCCCCGTCCCCAGATTATTATGTCCCAGCCCGGATCCCATGAGCGCCGCGGGAACAATGGCGGTCACGCCTATCTGCAGCCGGCCCGCTCCTTTGGATTTGACCGGCAGCTTCGCCAACAGCCGCGGATCCAGATTGTAAACACGGATGCCGGAAAAATCCTGCAGCCGCATTCCCTGGCCCCACGCTTCAATCAAAAATTTGTCATCCACAGTCAGCTTGTGAAGCGTATCATCATCAAAGTCCAGCATGACATGCTCAATGCCGCCATGATGCCCGGTCACGACTCCCTCGCGGCCCTTGGCTTCTCCACTGATCACACGGACCGTATTTCCGATACAAGCCAGAAAATTAAATCCCATATTGCTGCGGGAGTTCCGCTTTTCTTCCACCGCGGCCGAAACCCCGGGTTCGATATGATCGCCTTCCCAGGCAAAAACATTGTCCCCCACCTTAACGTTGTACACGATGCCGCCGGTGGAAGGCAGGGCAAAGAGAGTTCCATCAAAAGCAAACTCAGCATCATTAAACTGCCAGGCGGGAGCCACACGGCCCTGAACCGCGACACGAACCAGACGTTCCTCATTCGTTTTCAAAGCGGATGCCATGCAAAATTCTCCTTTCTGAGAGCGGGCCCGGATCAGGCCGATTCCATGATCTGATAGGAACTGTCAACAAGGCAGGGTTCATAGCCGGCTTCACGGATCAAGCGTTCCATTTCCTCCCGGCTCAAATCGCGCGGCGTTTCGGAACCGGCATCATGAACAATTTTCTCGTTCAGATTGGTGCCGCCGAGATCATCGATGCCGAAAGACAAAGCCACCTGTCCCATTTTCAAGCCGGTGGTAATCCAGTGAGCTTTGATGTGCGGAATATTATCAAAGAGAAGACGCGATACAGCATACACCTTCAGGTCCAGAAATCCGCCGGCTTCACCGATACGCCCCATAGGCGTATTTTCGGCATTATAGGCAAGCGGAATAAAGGAATAAAATCCACCGGTCTGGTCCTGCACTTCCCGCAGACGCAGCACATGATCCACCCGGTCCTCATCGGTCTCGATGTGCCCA
>CAZGID010000029.1:0-19554 GCA_964526065.1 uncultured bacterium | reverse complement strand
CCATGTTTGAAAAAGCGATTCGCGATTTCGGGCATCTCGATATTCTGATTAATAATGCGGGGATTCAGAAAGACGCGCCGCTGGATGAAATGACGCTGGACGACTGGCGGAAAGTCATGGATGTGAATCTGACCGGCCAGTTTTTATGTCTTCGCGAAGCCGTCCGGCATTTTAAGAAAAAAGGGGTGGTTCGCGGTGTTTCCAGCGCGGCCGGAAAAATTATTTGTATCAGCTCGGTTCATGAAGTGATTCCCTGGGCGGGGCATGTCAATTACGCAGCGTCCAAAGGAGGCGTCATGCTTTTGATGAAAAGTGCGGCGCAGGAAATGGCACCCTGGCGTATCCGCATCAACAGCATCAGCCCCGGCGCGATTCGGACGCCGATTAATCAGCAAATATGGAGCCATGAAGCCGAGCATGAAAAGTTAATGTCGTTGATTCCTTACAACCGGATTGGTGAGCCCGAAGAAATCGGCCGCGCAGCGGTCTGGCTCGCTTCCGATCAGTCCGACTATGTGAACGGTGTCAGTTTGTATGTGGATGGAGGCATGACCCTTTATCCGGGATTTGAAACGGGAGGATAACTGTTGCATGGCGGCAAAAAAGAAAAACAGTTCTGAACATCCTTATCATGACTATAAACCGATAGAAGACTATGGGGTCATCGGCGATCTGCATACCGTGGCACTGGTGGGGCTTGATGGTTCGATCGACTGGTGCTGCCTCCCGCATTTTAATTCCCCCAGTGTTTTTTCCGCTATCCTCGATGCGCGCAAAGGCGGTTATTTCAAGATTAGTCCGGTCAACGAGACGATTCAGAAGCAGATGTATCTGCCGGAGACGTGTGTGCTGGTAACGCGGTTTCTCAGTCCCGAGGGGATTGCGGAAGTGGTCGACTACATGAGTATTGAAGAGGGCGGGGAGGACCGGCACCGGCATCAGATTATCCGCACCGTACGCGGCGTGCAGGGGGCGTTTGATTTCCGGATGGAATGTTATCCCGTTTTTGATTACGCCCGGAAAATCCCGTCCATTCACAAACGGAAGAGTGAATGGCTCTTCCGCAGCGGGAAGGATGAAATTGTACTGGCCGCCTCGAAAAAAATCGGAATCCAGCGAGAAGGCAGCGGTCTCGTGGCGGATTTCCGGGTCAAGGACTGCGAAGAAATCACATTTGTCTTCCGGCATGAAAGTGAGAAAGAAGAGGATGGCCATCACGCGGAAGATGATCCGCAAAAGGCTTTTAAGCGAACCGTTTCTTTCTGGCGGCGCTGGGTGACCGGAATTCAGTATGAAGGCCGGTGGCGGGAGATGGTGCAGCGTTCCGCCATGACGCTTAAACTTTTGACTTTTGATCCCACGGGAGCCATTGTGGCGGCTCCGACGATGGGTTTGCCGGAAACGCTGGGCGGGACTCGCAATTTTGATTACCGCTGTACGTGGATTCGCGATGCGGCGTTTACGGTCTATGCCTTTTTGCGGCTCGGCCTTACGTGTGAAGCGGAAAAGTTTATGCAATGGATTGATGCCCGCGCTCATGAACGCGAAAAAGACGGTGCTCTGCAGATTATGTACGGAATTGACGGCCGGCATGAACTTAAAGAAATCGAACTGTCCCATCTGGAAGGGTACCAGCATTCGCGTCCGGTACGGCTTGGCAATGCGGCCTATGACCAGCTTCAGCTGGATATTTACGGGGAGCTCATGGACGCCATCTATTTGTCCAATAAATATTCGCGGCCTATTTCTTATGACCTGTGGAAAAACCTCCGGTATTTTCTCGATTATGTCTGCAAAAACTGGAAGCGAAAAGATGAAGGCATCTGGGAGATTCGGGCCGAGCGCCAGCATTTTGTTTATTCCAAGCTGATGTGCTGGGTGGCGCTTGACCGTGGCATCCGTCTGGCAGATAAACGGAGCTTTCCTTCCGATCGGGACCGATGGCGCCTGGAACGCGATAAAATCTATGAAGACATCATGGAAAAGGGCTGGAATGCGAAACGCAGCCATTTTGTGCAGCATTATGAAACGACTTCGCTGGATGCTTCCAATCTGATTATGCCGCTGGTCTTTTTTATTTCACCGAGCGATCCGCGGATGCAGAAGACCCTCGATGCGACGTTGAAGCATCTGACCTATGACAGTCTGGTTTACCGGTATGATCGCCGGACCGCGGCTCGCGATGGCTTTGAGGGAGCGGAAGGCACTTTTTCGATGTGTAGTTTCTGGCTGGTGGAAGCCTTGACGCGGGCGGGAAGACTGGAAGAAGCCCGGCTTAAGTTTGAAAAAATGCTTTCATATGCCAACCATCTCGGTCTCTACTCGGAGGAAATTGGTCCCAGCGGGGAAGCGCTCGGAAATTTTCCTCAGGCGTTTACGCATATGAGCCTGATCAGCGCGGCGTATAATCTGGACCGCCGGCTCGGTAAAAAAGCCACGCGCTGTGCGTGACGAACCTCCTTTTCTGCCGAATTTAACCCCGATTTGCTTCTAGCGTTTGCGATCAATCTCCAATACAAACCAGCATGTTAAGACCTTGTTAGTAAAAACTTATTCAAACACTTGTAAAAGTAGAAAGTTCCAGTTATGTTCTGAATTGAGGAGGAAATATGGATATTATTTCGTTTCTCACGATGTTGCTGGTCTTCAAGAAACCCGAAAAATAAGCGCCAGCCGGAATATTCACACGCCGGCCTCGGCCGGCCATCACAACAGGAGGTGCGCCTATATAGCAGACCCTAAAAATTAAAAACCGAAGGTCCAATCCAGGGCGTTATGCTCCAGGCCGGAATCCGGTTTTGGGGATAGCGCCTTTTTTATTGTGGTTATAAAATGTTATTTAACATCATAAATTACTAATGGAAACTAGCAATCTCCATAGGTATAGGGTAACATTTACTCAGATGACGCCGAACAGCTCCGTTCGGGGAAGAAAAAGCGGCAAGAAAACACAGGTTTTGGCCGTATTATTGAAGACTCAAAAAAGCAGCCATCATCTTCCGGCATGAGCGAAACGTCAAAAGTCAGGTCCGAAGCCGAGTTAAGAGAGCTCCTGGAACGCTATGAACTTGCTATCCAGGGCTCGACGCATGGCCTCTGGGACTGGGTCCTCAACCCGGAAAATCATCAGGATCCGCAAGCCTCACTCTGGTATTCCGACCGGTTTCTCGAAATTCTTGGTTTCCGCAAAGAAGAACTGGCCAACACCTTTGGCGCCTGGATTTCACGTTTGCACGCGGTGGATAAAGTGAACGTGCTGAAGGCGATGGAAGATCATCTCGGCCGCAAATTGCCTTTCGACGTGCAGTGCCGGTTCTGTACCCGGCAGGGGAAATACCGTTGGTACCATTTACGCGGTCAGGCACTTTGGGATGAACGGGGCAATCCCGTCCGCATGGCCGGTTCGCTGGTCGATATCGATGCCCGCATTCAAGCGGAACGCGCCCATCTTCTGGCCGAGGAAAATTACCGCATTGTTTTCGAACACGCGGCCGTTGCCATCACTATGACCGATGAGCACGAACGGCTTATATCCTGGAATAATTACACCGAAAAAATGCTCGGAATGGGATATGAAGATTTGCATTTGAAACCGGTTAAAGATCTCTATCCGGCCGATGAATGGGCCAAGATGCAGTCGCTTAATCTCAGACAGCGCGGCATGCTGCATCATCTGGAAACACGTGTCATTAAAAAAGACGGTTCGCTGCTGGACATCGATGTGTCGGTGACGGTGTTGAAAACGCCCGACGGCGGGAAAACAGGATCGATTGGAATTTTTCGGGATATTTCCGAGCGCAAAAAGACCGAACGTAAACTGAAAGAAGCGGAAGAGCGGTACCGGACCGTTTTTGAAAACTCGGCGGTTGCGATTACGGTAACGGATGCCGATGAGCGGATCGTATCCTGGAACCAGTTTACCGAAAAACTTTTAGGGATGGATCACGACGATTTGTACATGAAGCCGGTCAAAGAACTTTATCCGCAAGAAGAATGGGGCCGTATGCAGTCGATGAATCTCCGCAAAAAGGGGCTCCAGCATCATCTGGAAACGAAGGTGATCCGCCGTGAGGGACAGACGCTGGATGTGGCATTATCCGTGACGCTTTCCAAAACGGCTGACGGCGGAAAAATGGGATCCATTGGAATCATTCGCGACATTACGGAGCAGAAGAGAGCCGAGCGCGAAATGAAGCGTGCTCAGGAAGAAGCGATTGCCGCCAGCCGGGCAAAGAGCGAATTCCTGGCCAATATGAGCCATGAAATCCGGACGCCGATGAACGGGATCATTGGCATGACCGGTTTGCTGCTGGATACCGATTTGTCATCCGAGCAGCGCGAATACGCCCAGGCGGTTTCAGGATCGGCAGATGCTCTGCTGACGATTATCAATGATATTCTGGATCTTTCAAAAATTGAAGCCGGCAAGATGCACATTGAGCCGATCTCATTTGATCTGCAGCTGACCATCGAAGAAGCGGCAGAGCTTCTTGCCGTCCGTGCCCGGGAAAAAAACATCGAGTTGATTGTGCGTTATGATCCGCAGGCGCCGCGCCGGGTAATCGGCGATCCGGGTAGAATTCGGCAGATTGTGACAAATCTCATCAGTAATGCGGTCAAGTTCACCGATGAAGGGTATGTGCTGGTCAATATTGATTGCCGCACTCAAGACGGAAATAAGGCCGAGCTTCACTTTTCTGTGGAGGATTCAGGGATTGGAATTGCGGAAAACCAGATCGGTCACATCTTCGACAAATTTACGCAAGCCGATCCTTCGACGACGCGGCGTTTCGGCGGAACAGGCCTTGGACTGGCGATCTGCAAGCAGCTGGTGGAATTAATGGGCGGGACGATTGGCGCCTCGAGTGTCTTGAGCAAGGGTTCGGTTTTCTGGTTCCGGCTTGCATTGCCTGTGGATTCCAGCAAGCCCGCCGAATTGCCGAAAGCGGATTTGTCCGGACTTCGGATGCTAATTGTCGACGACAACGAGATTAACCGCCGCGTTCTTAAAGAACAGATGTCGAGCTGGGGCATCCGCAATGACGTTTATTCGACCGGCGCCGAGGCGCTGGCGGCGATGCATAATGCATACAAAGGCGGCGATCCCTACGATCTCGCAATTCTCGATTATCAATTGCCGGGGCTCGACGGCGAAATGCTGGCCCGGGCCATCAAAGGAGATCCTAATCTTCGCAGTACCGTGCTCGTGCTGCTGACTTCCATGGGCATGCGCGGGGATGGCAAGCGGTTTCTCGAACAGGGATTCTCGGCATATCTGGTTAAGCCGGTGCGTCATGATGACCTCATGCAGGCGATTGCAACGGCCTGGACCGGCCGCAAGCAGGAAGGAATGTCCCGTTTGATTACGCGTCACACATTGAAGGAAGATGCTGTCCGCACCAAGCGCAAGAGGCATGAGTCACAAGCCGATTCCCAGATCCGGGCGCGCGTCCTTTTGGCTGAGGATAATCAGGTAAACCAGCAGGTTGCCAAACGCATGCTCGAGAAACTGGGATGCCGTGTTGACGTTGTCGGAAATGGACTTGAAGCACTCAAGATGATTCGGAAATTTCCGTATGATATTGTTTTTATGGACTGCCAGATGCCCGAGATGGACGGCTACGAAGCGACCCGCAATCTTAGGACGGAAGAAAAAGAGACGCATCTTCCGGTTGTGGCGATTACAGCCAATGTGCTCGAAGGCGATCGTGAAAAATGTCTGGCGGCCGGTATGGATGATTATGTTGGAAAGCCGGTCCGTAAAGAAGCTTTGCAGGCGGCTTTGGAAAAATGGGTCATGCAAGGAGAGTCTATGCCGGATCATCGAACAAACGAACCCGAGCCCGAGGAGTTGAACGGACGACCGGTTCTGAACGAAGACCGGTTGGAGTCGTTGAAGGAATTTTCAGATGATGATGACGGCAGTTTTATCGTAAGCTTGTTCGAGACATTCATTGTCAATACGGAACCGCGTCTGGAGCGTATCCGCACGGCGGTGGAAAACAATGACCACGAAACCATGGCCCGCGAGGCGCATGGAATCAAAGGAAGCAGCAGTAATCTTGGGGCCGACCGGGTGGCCATGGTGTCCCGGGAACTGGAGCGTCTCGGCAAGGCGGGAGAAATGAAGGGCTGTAATGAATTATTAAAGCGCCTTGAAATTGAATTCAGAAAAGTGCGGGAAGAATTTCAGAACCGGTTTCAGAGCTAGAGGAGATTCACATGAAAATATTGCTCATTGACGATGATGCCGTGTTGCTGGCGTTCCTGGAACGGGGTTTAAGCCGGGAAGGCTATACCGTCAGCACCTGTTCAAACGGAATCGAGGCACTTGGACGCATCCGGCAGGAGAAACCGGATCTGATCATTCTCGATGTTTTGCTTCCCGGCCTTGACGGGACGGAAATAGGAGGGTATCTTCAGGAGGATTATGCGACTTCCGGCATTCCGATTTTATATCTCACCGGCCTGGAGGAGAAGGAAACAAACGTTCTTGATACGCCTTTTCTGGCCGAGAATGTGATGGCCAAGCCGGTGGATATGAAGGCTTTGATTGAAAAGGTCAAGCAGCTAACGCAAGGCAAAGTCCGGCGGAACCGCGAATCCGGATAGAAACCGAGGAAAATATGGGAAAAAAAATCCTTATCGTGGATGACGACGTCCAGATTATTAATATTCTTGAAAAGCGTTTGAAAAAAAACGGTTATGATACGATCGGCGCAACCGACGGCAAAGAGGCGATCGAGAAGGTACAACACGATATGCCGGATCTCATTATTCTGGATGTGATGATGCCCCGTATGGATGGAACCGAAGTCGCTCGCCATTTACGCGAGGACGCCCGCACGCGCAATATTCCGATCATTTATGTGACGGCATTGAAAACCGAACATGATGAACCGGTGGAAAGCATGTTTGATACCAGTCCTGTTTTTGGAAAACCTTTCAATTCTGACGATTTGATGGCGAAAATTTCAGAATTGATGACACGCCAATAAGGTTCGATTGTCATGGGAAAAAAGATTTTGGTTGTGGATGATGAGTTGATTATCGTGAAAATGCTCGAAAAGGGGCTTTCGCGGCAGGGGTATGAAGTGAGCACGGCGAATGACGGTGTTCAGGCGCTTCACCGGGTCCGGCAAAATCGCCCGGATCTCATCATTCTCGACATCATGATGCCGAATATGGATGGAACCGAAGTTGCCGGACGGCTTCGGGAAGAAGAAGAGACGAAAGCGATTCCGATTATCTTCCTTTCTGCCCTTTGGGATGATCAAAAACAGGAAAAGGGTGTGGGAGAGCAGGCCGGATTGAATGTCGGAATTGCCAAGCCTTTCCAGCTGGATCAGATTCTTGCCAAAGTGCGGGAACTGATCGGTTAATCCGCCCACCACTGCAGCAGCAGAATTACCGCACTGACCGCCAGCGAGCATTGCATCATCAGCAGCAGGGCATTACCCACGGGAGGAATTTGCTGGGGTGGAACCTTGCTTTCCATCCAGCCGTTGAAGCGGGTGATCCGGCCGCTTAACCATTCCTGAAAACCGGCATGCAGTTTTCCTGTCGGTTCACAAAAATAGCGGACAAACCAGCGGCTTCCCAGACGGTAAAACCAGTCCACGTCCAGCGTCCGCTTTGCATGAGTATGCAAATAAGGAAGGATCAGCAGAAAACCAAGCAGGGTGCCCAGAAGCATTTGGGACGTGTGCAGGATGTGTCCGAGAGAATAGGGATGATATTTCTCGGGATGCGGCAAAAACTGAAAAAAAGCAGCCGGGAAAAACCCGATCAGGATACAAATGCCGGCGAGCGACACCATCGCGGCCGTCATGTTCCAGGGAATCGGTTTCCAGGAATCCTGATACGCATGGTCGCCCCAAAAAGCAAAATAGGCCAGCTTGCAGGCGATCGAAAGGAATGTTCCTACCGCAACAATCAGAAGAATCAGCTCGGTTGTCACGGCGTGAGCGTCTTTGAGCGCATGCAGTAGCAAGGATTTGCTGACATAGCCATTGAGCAGCGGCATGCCCGAGATCGCCAGGGCACCGATGAGATAAAGGACCACAAGGCCGGCATGACGGCGGGCGAGTCCGCCCAGGTCGGAAAGCCGGTGGCAGCCTGTGGCGTGAATCAGAGCGCCGGTGCTCATAAAAAGGAGCCCTTTGAAAAGAATATTGCCGACGGCATGCGCCGTTCCCGCATTCACGCCGGCCGCCGTCCCAAGTCCGATCCCGACAACCATATAGCCGACCTGGCAGATGATGTGATAAGAAAGCAGGCGCCGCATGTTATTTTCCATCAGCGCATAAATAACACCGTAAACAGCCGCCGCCAGCCCAAGAGGAATCAGAATTTCCTGACCGGCAAAAGCGCGGGCAAAGGCATAAACGGCGACTTTACTGGTAAAGACGCTCAGATACACGCTGCCAGAGGGCGTTCCTTCCGGGTAGGCGTCCGGCATCCAGGCGTGGAACGGCACAAAGGCCGCATTGATGGCGAAACTGATAAAAATCAGGATACCGGCCGGATTCAGGGAGAGCGCCTCGAAGGCGATCGATCCCTCTTGAAGAATATGGAGCACGATGCCTGCAAAAAGAAAAAGGCCGCCGGTGAGATGAACCAGCAGATAGCGAAAAAGCGCGCCGGAGGACTCAGCCTTGGCGGGATTCCAGATCAGCATGGCTGAAGCCAGGGCCATCAGCTCCCAAAAAATGAAAAGAGTGATCAGATCGCCGGCCAGCACGGCGCCAATGGCACCTCCAATGTAAAAATTGGAAGCGGCCGGAACAAGGGCTTGTTTTTCATGCAGTGAAAACAGATGGCTGAGAAATCCAAAAAGGATGAAAGCCAGCACAAAGAGGCGCGCCAGCGCATCTTCGCGGACCAATGCCAGGCGTATTTGCAGGCCGGGAAGTATTTGTCCCAGTTCGGTTCCGGTGCCGCTCCCGTTAAGAAAAAACCAGAATGCCGCCAGCGGAATCGCGATCTGAAGGATCTGACGCAGACGCCCGCGGAGGAACAGCGCCAGCAGGCCGCCGGCAAAAAACGGCAGAGCCGGATGAAAATCAGGACCCGGCAGCATCATCATAATAAGATTCCTTTCGATGAAGAATGAAATGCCCTAGCGATTTGGCAAAGGCCATCAGCAGAATTCCGCCGGCCAGTCCCAGCAAAGTAAAGAAACCCGGGATTTTTTCAAACCAGGTTGCGTGATGTCCGGCGTGATAAAAAAGCACTTCGGCGGCGATGAGCCCGGTCAGCAAAATCCCGATCAAGAGAAAGCGTTTCATCCGGCACCTCCAAAAATACGACTGACCGATATCCAGGCAAATTCAATTTGTCCGAAAACAAGCGGCGGTATAAGTCCGAAGGCAATGGCCAGTAGAGCCGTGCCGACCAGCGGCAGGGTAATGGTCCAGGGCCCCTCGTCCCGTGCCGGTACCGCCTCCCCGGAACGGGAAAATGCCGTAAAAACGACCGGCAGCAAATAGGCGGCATTGAGCAGGCCGCTGGAAAGATAAACAATCAGGGCCGTCCAGTTTTGCGCCTCAAGCGCACCTTTCCCGAGATACCATTTGCTGATAAAACCACACAGCGGCGGAAATCCGGACAGACCCAGCGCTCCAACGGTGAAAGCTGCAAGTGTCCACGGCATCCGGTACCCGACGCCGCGCAAATCGCTGATATTTTCTTTGTGCGTGGTGGCATAAATCGCTCCGGCACAGAAGAACAGCGTGATTTTAAGAAATGCATGGTTGGAGAGATGCAGGATGGCGCCCAGATAACCGGAAGGGGCCAGCAGGGCGCTTCCGAGGATGATATAAGAAAGCTGGCTGATTGTGGAATAAGCCAGCCGGCGTTTGAGATTGTTCTGGGCCAGCGCCATGATTGAGGCGCCAAGGATCGTGAACGCCGCCACCGCGGCGAGTAAAGCTCCCATTCCGGTTTCACTCAGGAGTTCCGGACCGAAAACAAATCCTGTCATCCGGAGAATTCCAAAGACACCTGCTTTAACCACGGCGACCGCATGCAATAAAGCCGAAACGGGTGTAGGGGCCACCATCGCCGTCGGCAGCCATGCATGGACCGGAAACAGGGCGGCTTTCACGCCGCAGCCGTAAATGAAGAACACAAATAAAATCAGGAACTCGGTAGAAGAAAAATGCCCGCCCAAAAAACCGCCCGGCTGAAAAGCGAGAGAGCCGGTCCGCTGCCAGGTCCAGGCGATGGCGAAAAGCAGAAGCGCCGCCGCCGTCAGCGAGTAGACCAGATATTTGCGGCCGCCCTGAATGGCCTCCCGTGTTTCCTTATGCGCGACGAGCGGGTAAGTGGCCAGTGTCAACAACTCGAAGAAAATGAAGAAGGTGATCAAATCACCGGCAAAGGCGATGCGGGCCGCAGCAGAAAGACTGAGCGCAAAGGAGGCGAAATAGCGGGTTTGCTCCGGCTCCTTGAGTTTGCGCATGTAACCGACGGAATAAACAGAAGTGACGATCCACAAGCCGGAAGAGAGCAGCGCAAAGTACAGGCCAAGCGCGTCCACGCGGAAAGACAACGGAATGCCTGAAAAAAGATGGCCGAAGGTGAAAACAACAATTTGACCTTCTCGTACTGCGGGAAAAAGGGAAGCCACCAGCCCGAATTTGAGGATGGCCGCCGCAAAGGTCCAGGTTTCACGGAGTCGCGGGGATTTTCCGGAAAAAAGAATCAGGATTGCTGCGGCGGCGGAAACCAGCACAACCAGTAATGGGCAAATGGAATGGATTTCCATACTCAAATTCCAGGCGGTAGCAGGGAACGGATTTCCCAGTGATAAAGGACCGGAGCGGCAATCCCAAGAACGAGCAGCCCCAGCGCAAAAAACAAAGCCATGCCCGGAAGCGCCGCCGGAGCTTCTTCCATGGAAACACCTGTATCGCGATTCTCTTTGTTAAAGAAAGCAAATTCGATGACACGAAAAAAGTACAAAGCGGTCAACAAGCTGGAAGCCGCCACCGCCCCTGCAATCCAGAGTTTCTGGCTCTGAAGGGCGCCGGCCAGGATGTACCACTTGCTGAAAAAGCCGCCGAACGGGGGAACGCCTACCATGGACAGCGCGGCCAGTGCGAATGCCCCAAGGGTCCAGGGCATGCGGCCACGCAACTTTCCAAAATGCCGGATGTCCCGGACGTTATGGCGAAAAGCGGCCGAGGCGGCAATCAGGAAAAGGGCCGCTTTCATGCAGGCGTGATTGACGATGTGCAAGGCCGCTCCGGCAAAAGCGGCCGGTTCCCGCAAGGAAAATCCCACGACAATCAAGCCGATCTGGCTGATGCTGGAATAGGCAAGCATGCGTTTAAAATCTTTCTGAAGAAAAGCCATGATGGCTCCGGCGAAGAGAGCGAGAAGGCCCAGCAGCGTCAGAATTTCGAATAAGCCGAAGGCGTTCCGGTAAGCTTCGGGGACGGCCCAGTAAAGAATGCGAAAGAGGCTGTAAATCATGGCTTTGGTCATGATCGGGGCCACCAGAGCCGAGACCGTGTCGGAAGCATGGGTGTAAGCATCGGGAAGCCACCCATGAAATGGAAAAAGCCCCATTTTAATGGCCAGGCCCGTGACAATCAGAAAAAGACCGAGCAACGCCGTGCGTGACTCCGCGATCGCGGGAAAAAGACCGGCAAGGTCACGCATATTGAGAGTTCCGGTTCCGGCATAAAGATAGCCGACACCAAGCAGATAAAGAGAAGCTCCGACTGTTCCCAGCAGAAGATAACGCAGGCTCGCGATTTTGCTCTGGGGTTTACTGCCCGAGGCGATCAAGGCGTAACCGGTCAGACTGGTAACTTCTACAAAGACGAACAAATTAAAAAGGTCATGCGTCAGAATCATGCCGAGAAGGCCGGCAATCAGCAGCAGAACGAGCATATAAAAGGAAATCCGCACGCCTCCGATTTCCCGGTCGACGGCGGGCCCCGTGGCGGCGAGGATACAGCCGGCGACAAAGCTGATCAAAAGCGCCATCAATGCGCTGAATCCATCCAGATACCATTCGATTCCGAAAGGCGCCTGCCATCCTCCCATCACGTAATGGATGGGATCGGTTCCCACGGTCCATACCGCCTGCCAACTGAACCAGGCGGAAGCAAAACAGGAGCCGGCGGCAAGGATTTGGGAATAAATTCGTTTCTTGCGGAAAAGAGGCAGGACGAGGGTGGTCAGAAAAGGAAAAAGGAAAATAAGAACCGGAAGATGGGCTCGCATGGTCACGACCGGGACGGCTCCAGAATTTTGTTCTCTTCGAGCGTCCGGTAATTCCGGTAGATCTGGATAATGAGGACCATGGCCACCCCCAGCGTGCTCACGCCCACCACAATGGCGGTCAGCATCAGAGCATGGGGAAGAGGATTCGCATAGTCGGCTGTTTCGACCGCGGCATGCGGGTCCGTCAGGATCGGGATGGCGGCGCCGGCTTTATAGGCCACTGAAATATAAAAAAGGATCACACAGGTTTGAAGAATCGCCATGCCGATCACTTTTCGAACATAGTTCTGTTCGGTGATCATGATATAAATACCGAACAAAATCAGGACGAGCGAAGCGGCATAATTGAAGTGGCCGACGATTTCTGTCATTTTTCCTCCAGCTCAACGCCGCCGGCAGCCAGCAGGTGAAAGATCACAATGAGCGTCATGGAGACGACCAGGGTGACGCCGGCTTCGGCAATCAGGATCCCGTAATAGCGGCGCATGGATTCTTCTTTCCACAGGGGAAGCCAGTGGTAATCAAAAAGTTCCTGTCCGTAGAATAAGGCGCCCGCGCCGACGGACAAGAAAATCACGACTCCGAAACAGGCCAGAAGATACTCCCGTAAAAGTGAGAGTTTGCTGCGCTCTTCCCGGCTTTCTATGAGCATTTGCAGGATCACACTGGCTCCGACCAGGACACCGGCCTGGAAACCGCCGCCCGGGCTGTAGTGGCCGTGAAAGAAAACGTAAAAGGCAAAGAGCTGGATCAAGGGAATCAGGATATGTGAAATCTTCTGAACGATCAGACTGTCGTGCTGGCGGATCATAATTTCCCCCGCATGATAAAAAGGCAGGCCACGCCGGCTGTGAAAATGACGGCGGTTTCAATCAACGTATCAAAGGCACGGTAATCCACGACGACGGCCGTGACAACGTTGGGTGTATGGCTGTCATGATACGCATGGGTCAGATAGAAAGGGGACACATGCTGGCTGGCCGCCGAGGCGAGGCTTCCCAGATCCGGTAAATCCAGGCTGGCCCAGATGAAAAATACCGCGAGCAGGGAGACGACCAGCAGGGCACCCAGGCGGTGGCTCGGTTTGGAATCCCTGGCAACAAAGTGATTGGAATGAAACAATGTCAGAATATAGAAGATTGTGGAAGCGCCGACGCCAACCATGGCTTCCGTAAAAGAAACGTCCGGTGCGTTCAGGACAGAAAGCAGCATGGCAAAAAAGAAGCTGTAGGCACCCAGCAGAAAGACCGCACCCAGGAGTTCCCGGACCCGGACGGCAGCGTAGCCGGTCACGAGCATAAAAAGAATGAGCAGAATATTGATGACTTCGATCATGAGTCAGTCCGTTCCGCGGTCCAGGGGCGAAGTCCTGCCTTCATGGCGCCGCGGATGAAAACGTGAGTAATCGTCGGATTGGCCAGCAGGAAGAAGAGCAGCAGGAAAAAGATTTTGGCCGTTACCAGCTCGAATCCGTAATAGAGAATGAAACCTCCCAGAACGAGAAAATTTCCAAGCGTATCCATCACGCCGACGGCATGAGAGCGCGTATAAAAATCAGGAAGGCGAATGGCGCCGATGCCGCCGATTGTCATCGAAATAATCCCTGCCACAATCAAAAAAGCGCCGAGATAGCTCATTCTTCCGACAGTCCCTTTTTTTCGAGATACTTGCCGACGGCCAGCGCCCCGACGAGATTGAGCAGGCCGTAGCCGAGGCTGATGTCGACCAGCATGTCCAGTTTGCCGGTGTAAGCGCCCAGAAGAACCAGGAAAATCATGGACTTGGTGGCAATGCCATTCAGACCGATCAAACGGTCAAAGACATCCGGGCCGCGAAGGACGCGATAAAGAAAAAGCGGCAGGATCGCCGCCAGGGCGAAGAGCATGGCCGGAAGAAATATGGGCATCAGGATTTCTCCCCGCGCCCGAAAATTCTGGCGATCTGTTTTTCCATTTCGCCGGAATGAATGTCACCCGAGGAATCTTCATCCAGCTGGTGGATCATTAAAGTGCCGTCCTTCAAATCGACGGTGATGGTGCCGGGCGTCAGTGTAATCGAATTGGCAAACAGAACCCGTTCCAGATCCGTTTTTAACGGCGTCGCATGCGAATAAAGACGAGGATGAATCGGCAGGCGGGGAGAAAGCACCAGCCGTGAGACGTGAACCGCGGCAAGCAGAATGCGGCCCGTGAGCCAGATGCAGTAACGCACATATCGAAAAAAAACCACTGGCATTTGCAGTAAAGAAACGGGAGGAAGAATGCTTTTGGCCAATTGCGCTGAGTACGCTGCAATCAACAGGGCGCTGAGTCCGCCGAAGAAAAGATGGATTGCGTCTATTTTTCCGGAAAGCAAGATCCAGAAAAGAAAGAGGCCTGTGGCTCGGAAAAAAAGTGCGAGGAACGAGATTTTCATAGGACTAAAATTTCGAAGCATTATACGAATTATCAGGTAGAATTTGAATAAATCTTTCATTCCCAACCGGAGGCGCAAAAATGGTAAATACGTTTGACTGGATCTGGTCCCTTCTTCCCATGCTGCTTGGCGGTGTTATTCTGGTCTGGGTGCATAGCCTGCAGGCCCGAATTGAGCATCTGGAGCTGCGGCTGGAAGAGCTGGAAGGAAACTAGGAGTTTTCCCCAGCAGGCTCGTCTTTCCCCTTAAACCGATTGAGTACCCGCCCGATCCCTTTCCTTTTTTTAATGGGCTACCTTGGAGCATGGAATCCCATTTAAGGAAAGGAGGCCCGCCATGAAAGTGAAGGAAATTATGACGTCCAATCCGGTTTGTTGTACGCCGGATTCCTCATTACGAGAAGCTGCGAAATTGATGTGTGATCATGACTGCGGGGAAATTCCGGTAGTCGATAATCAGTCTTCAAAAAAAGTAAAAGGCGTGATTACGGATCGGGATATTACATGCCGGAGCGTTGCTTTGGGAAAAAATCCGCTGGAAATGAAAGTGCAGGATTGTTTTTCCAATCCGGCCGTAACCGTCAAACCCGATGACAGTCTGGAGCACTGCTGCCGTTTAATGGAAGAGAAGCAAATCCGCAGGATTCCCGTGGTGGATCAGGATGGCTGTTGCTGCGGCATTATTTCACAGGCCGACATTGCCAGACACACCTCTACCGCCAAGAGCGGGGAAGTGTTGAGAGAAGTTTCCTACGCGGAACACTGAGGCAGTTGCAGGGCCGGCTGGATGCACTTGGCATCCGGCCGGCAGCTTTCTATTTATAGAGCAGGAGGTGAAGCCATGACGGAGCATAAAGATTCCGCTGAAAAGAAAAAAAAGGAAGCCCGCAAAGAAGCCGAGCAAGTCGAGCGAAGCCGGGCTTTCGAGAAGACCCGGAAAGACCGTGATTCCGGTAAATCCCGCGGCGAGCAAAGCATTGACGAAACCGTCGAAGAAAGCTTTCCCGCCAGCGATCCGCCTTCCTGGAATCCCTAACTCTTATCCCTTCCGCTGTCCGGAAAATCCTCATTCATTTCCGGGTTTTTTCTGATCTCCATTTCTGACGTTTGATTAAGGTTTCCCCTGATTGAGAGAGGTTGCCGTTTCTCCTATAACCAGACTTGTCTTTGACAATATTTCGGATTTCCCGAATACACATCAAGACGAAGGGATGGTTGGTCATGAAAGCAGTGATTCTGGCAGGCGGAAGAGGGACGCGAATTTGTGAAGAAACCGTCTTAAAGCCCAAGCCGATGGTTCGAATCGGCGAAATGCCGATTCTCTGGCACATTATGAAAATCTATTCTTCTTTCGGGATCAACGACTTCATTATCTGTCTTGGTTATAAAGGGGAAGTCATCAAGGAGTTTTTTGCCAATTATGAGTTGTGGATGTCCGATGTCACTTTTGACATGGCGGCCGGGCAAATGACCGTTCATAAAAAAGCGCATGAGCCGTGGCGGGTGACGCTGATCGATACGGGGCTGGATACGGCGACGGGGGGAAGGTTGAAGCGGATTCGCGAGTACATTCAGGGCGGGACGTTTTGCTTTACCTACGGGGACGGGCTTAGCGATGTGGACGTGTCGGATGTTATCCGCTACCACCGCCGGCAAGGCCGCCTCGCCACCATGACGGTTTGCCGTCATATCAGCCGTTTCGGGATTCTGAATATCGGAGAAGACGGAAATGTGAAACGCTTTTCGGAGAAGCCGGCGGAGAACGGCAGCTGGATGAATTCCGGCTTTTTTGTCGCCGAGCCGGATTTCCTGGATTATATCGAAGATGACGAAACCGTGCTGGAGCGGGGCCCTCTGGAGAAAGTGATTCAGGACGGCCAGCTGGCTGCCTATCAGCATGAGGGATTCTTCCGCGGCATGGATTCCATGCGCGACCGGCAGGAGCTGGAAAAGCTCTGGCATGCCAATGCGGCGCCGTGGAAAAAGTGGAATGATGCGGACCGTGAAACTTATTCGGAATTCTGGCGGGATCGGTTAGCCGATTATCAGGAGGCCGCCCGCCGGCCAGTCGGGTTTCAAAGCCGGGCGAGGGAAAGCCATGATTGACTTTTCGAATAACGGAAAGAACGGAAAGTCTTCGAAGATCAAAAAAATTCTTATTACGGGCAATATGGGCTATGTCGGACCCAACGTGGTGGCCCGTCTGCGAAAGACGCATCCTTCCGCAAAACTGATCGGACTGGATGCCGGCTATTTTGCCCACTGTCTCACCCATAAGGGACTGCTGCCGGAAACGCGGGTCGATACCCAGCATTTTATGGATGTGCGGGATATTCAGCCGGACATTCTGGAAGGGGTGGATGCCATTGTGCATTTGGCCGCCATCTCGAATGATGCCATGGGAAAGGCTCACGACCGCGTGACGATGGAAGTCAATTACCGCGCCAGTGTCCGCCTGGCCCGTATGGCGAAAGATGAGGGCGTTAAATCCTTTGTTTTTGCTTCCAGCTGCAGCACATACGGATTTTCGGGCGAGGGACCGCGCACCGAATCCTCACCGCTTTGTCCGTTGACGGCCTATGCGCGCTCCAAGGTGCTGACGGAGCGGGCGCTGCGGTACCTGGCCGATGATGCCTACACCATTACCTGTCTTCGTTTTGCCACTGCTTGCGGCATGAGTGAACGGCTGCGTCTGGACCTGGTGCTGAATGATTTTGTGAGTGCCGCTATTACGGCCGGACGGATCGAGATTCTCAGCGACGGCAAACCCTGGCGGCCGCTGATTCATGTCCGGGATATGGCGCGCGCCATTGACTGGGCCATTGACCGGCCTGCCGAACCGGGCGGCAATTTCTTGATCGTCAACGCCGGGCAAAATAAATTCAACTATCAGATTGTCGATCTCGCGCATGCCGTGAGAGATCATTTCCCCGGAGTTGAAGTGACCGTGAATGAAAATGCAGCCCCGGACCGCCGCTCTTATCAGGTGAATTTTGATTTGTTCCGGAAGCTCGCGCCGCGCCATCAGCCGCAGATGGGGCTGAATGAAACTGTGGCGGAACTCAAACAGGGATTGGAAAACCTTGGATTTGAGGACCGCAACTTCCGGAACTCGCATTTAATCCGATTGAATGTGCTCTCGCACCTTGAAAGCGGCAAGTTCTTTCGCCGGTCAATCCGGTTGAGGAAAAATTATGTCTAAATTTGATACCGTCATGATCGAACGTGAGACCGGGGCGCCGTCCACGGCGGGGAAAAGCTGCCGGTTTTGTTTTGCCGGCTTGCCGGAGCCGTTCCTGGATTTGGGCGTTATGCCGCTGGCCAATTCCTATTTGAAGGACAATCATGCCCGGCAGGCGGCCTTTCCGCTGCGTGTTTTCTTTTGCGAATCCTGCGGTTTGGTGCAGCAGGCGGACTACGCGGCCGCGGAAGAAATTTTTGATGACCAATATGCCTATTTTTCGTCTTTTTCTTCCAGCTGGCTCGAGCATGCCCGCCGTTATGTGGATTACGTGACGGACCGATTTCAACTGAATGTATCCCATCACGTGATTGAAATTGCGTCGAATGACGGCTATTTGCTTCGCAATTTCGTAGAACGGAAAATTCCGGCATTGGGAATAGAGCCCTGCGCCAATGTGGCTCGGGCCGCCGAAGACCAGGGTGTGCCGACGCGAGTTTCCTTTTTTGGGCGGGAATTGGCGGGGAAGCTGGTACAGGAAGGCCGTCAGGCGGATCTGCTGATCGGCAATAATGTTTTGGCCCATGTACCGGACATTAATGATTTTGTTGCCGGGATGAAAATGGTGCTCAAACCCGATGGAGTGATCACTTGCGAATTGCCGCATTTGATGCGTCTGGTGGAAGGGATTCAGTTTGATACGATTTATCACGAGCATTTCAGTTACTACTCCCTGTTTGCCGCCGAAATCATCTTTGCCCGTTATGGCCTTGTGATTTTCGATGTGGAAGAACTGCCGACGCACGGCGGTTCGCTTAGAATCTTTGCCCGTCATGCCGAAAGCGAGAAACATCCCGTTTCGAAGCGTGTCCGGAATCTTCTGGAACTTGAAAAACAAAAGGGTTATCAGAAGCCGGCTCTCTATGAAGAGTTTTCCAGAAAAGTGTGCCTCCTGCGAAGCCAGCTGCTGGAATTAATTGCCGGTATCCGCAAGGAGGGAAAAATAATCGCCGGCTACGGGGCGCCCGCCAAAGGGAATACGCTGTTGAATTTCTGCGGGATCACGGCGAAGGACATTCCGTTTACCGTGGATATCAGCCCGCACAAGCAGGGCATGTTTCTTCCCGGAAGCCGGATTCCCATTCATGGACCGGAATATCTGCTGGAGAAACATCCTGATTATGTGATGATTTTGCCATGGAATTTACAGGAAGAAATCGTCAAGCAAATGGCGGAGATCCGGACCTGGGGCGGGAAATTTATTTTGCCGGTGCCGGAACCCCGGGTGCTGGAATGAAATTCTATCAAACATCAGTTGAAGGCGTTCTCGTTATCCGGCCCGAGCGCAAGAAGGACAGCCGCGGATTTTTTTCGCGTTTGTGGTGTCCCGACGAATTCGCCCGCGAGGGACTCTGTGCGGAATGGCGCCAGGTGGATCTTTCCCATAATGAAAAGGCGGGAACCCTGCGCGGGCTTCATTTTCAGGCGGCGCCTCATGAAGAATACAAGGTGATTTCTTGCATGCGGGGAGCGGCTTATGATGTTGTCCTGGATCTTCGTCCCGAATCTTCGACGTTCCGGCGGTGGTTTGCGACGGAACTGACGGCCCGTAACGGCTTGATGGTCTATATCCCGCCGGGATGCGCCCATGGTTACCAGACATTAACGGATGAAACCGATATGCTGTATTTGATCAGTGCCAGCTATGTGCCGTCCGCG
>CAZGID010000028.1:1038-19896 GCA_964526065.1 uncultured bacterium | reverse complement strand
CTATCGCACCCGCTCCGCGAGTTTATTTTCCAAGAATTCGTTGTTAATGTAATCAAACGTACTTTCTGAGAGGACAGTTCCCTCAGCTACTTCAGCAGCCGGTTGTTTTGGAATCCAGATGTCGCTGAGGT
The DNA here is from genome assembly GCA_964526065.1 of uncultured bacterium. GTDB lineage: Bacteria > Omnitrophota > Omnitrophia > Omnitrophales > Aquincolibacteriaceae > CAZGID01. The sequence continues at coordinate 19,765 of CAZGID010000028.1, read as the reverse complement.
AGCGGTCGTATTTGTCTGAGCGGGTGCTGACGAGCCAGATGAAGGGAACGCGGGCGAGGCGGCCGGTAAGCCAGGCGGCGGCGCGGCGGCCTTCCGCGGTGCTGATTTCGGGTGCGTTGAGGCCGCGGAGGCGCAGGTACTGGCGCGTCCAGGTGTCGAAGCCGAGGTCGATTTTGACGCGCAGGGTGTCGCCGTCGACGATGCGTTCGACGCGGGCGCGGTAAGTAAAGAGCGCCGAGGGCGAACGTTTACTTTTAATAAGGCGATAATCGCAGGAGTCAGGCACCGGCTTAGTGTCCCAGGAGCCAGGCACCTTTTTTTGGTTCCCATAAAAGGAGCCTGGCACCTGGGTTTCGACGAGGTCGCCCGCTTTGAAGCGTCGTTTGTCGGCGTCGCTGATCTTTCGGTAAATTTCGAAGCCGAGGTCGATGAGCAGGTCTTCGCGGCCGGGGTGGACGCCTTCGGGGCGAATCAATTGATAGGTATAAAGCGAGCCGAGTTTGGCTTTGAGTGGCGTGTAGTCCGCCGCGGCGCCGTGACGGGAATTCGACTTCCCGTCGGGCGGGACGTTTTGAATTTCGGTTCGGATTTTGCGCTGGAGTTCTTCGGCGTTCCAGTCCCCTCGCGCGGCGCGGCGGCGCCAGGTTTCGCGCTGACCTTTGGTGGGCAGCGTGAGCAGCGCGCGGTAGTGCGTCCACTTCAATGTGGCCGGTAAAGATTGCGTCCGGCCGGACGCAATCTTGGGAAAGCTGCGATAAAACTGAAGCGTTCGTTCCAGCAAGCGTACCCCCACATCAAGATCCTGGGCGAGGCGGCGCAAGAGTTTTTTTCCGTAAATTTCGGAGCGGTCCTGCTGCCCCATCAAATGCTGGTCAATGAGCCGGCCGGTCTGCCAGTAGGTGCGGATTTTTTCCTGTTCGATGCGCTGCTGGCCGGCGAGAAGGGTTTCGCGCACAGCCTGCCGCAGCCGGGTATAAGCCCCGGAGCCCATCGGAGCGGCGATTCGCTTTAATGTGGGGGATGCCATGACAGTAGAAGGAATTATAAGGATATATGGAAGGCCGTCCAGCTTAGAAATGGCGTCCTTGAAAATTGAACATTTCCTGTTCAAATTTCAAGGAAGGTTAAATGGCTAAAGTAGCACAGTTCAGGAGTCTGGCACCTGAAACAGATTACTTACTTGCGGCGAAGGCGGCTGGAACGTGTTCGGGTTGGACGCTTTCCGACACGGGCGCCGGGGCGGATGCGCCGGGCGGATTTGCGGCGGCGAAGAGGCAATTCGACGACTTTACCGTCACGCCAGATGACGGCCGGCACGCCGGCCGCCTCGTGCCGTTTCAAAGCCTCTTTAACGGCTTCCCGGAGAGCTTTGGTTGCATTGGCTTGCATGATGGCAAATTCTGACTTTTTCATTATCTCCCCCCGGCTTTCAAGATTTTATCATATAAAGCCCGATCCACAATTTGAAGTTCTCTCTGCTCCTCTTTGGCAACCGGATAAGGCGCATGGCCCGAATTATCAAATAGCATCCATGTATCAAGTATCGGCCTGTACACTTTAAAAAAATTCTGCAATCCCTTATAAAAACGTCGGCGTACGACTTTCTCGGCAATATCATGCCCTCCCATTTTTACACGATTCGCGACACGCGCCAGCGAAAGTCGGACATCCGGGATCCAGAGAAAAAAGAGATGAATCTGATATCCCTTTTTTTTTAAATCCTTCAACCGTGCAAAATAAGCGGTTCCGGAAAGCGTCGTTTCAAAGGCAAAATCCAGACGCTTTTCCGCGTAGGCTTCGATTTGCTCCAAAAGCAGCCGGCCGGCCTTCAATGCGGCAGCGTCGGGCGAAAAGGCCGCCAGGCCGCGCGCAATCATGTCTGCATTTACAAAAGTCCGGCAATGCGCATAAAAAGGCAGGAATCGCTCGGCAAAAGTGGTTTTACCGGAACCGTTGGGACCAGCAATAACATAAACATTGGGATGCGCTTTCATTATGCAGTCAATTTAGAAGTAAAGGCAGAAAGTGTCAACCATAGCTTACCCTTCAAAGCCCCTGGGTTACGGAACCAGAAAATGCAGGACGGAGAGGGCGAAGATGAGCCACATGGCCGGGCGGATCTGGGCCCACTGGCGCTTCATGGCCTTCAGCACGACGTGGCTGACAAAGCCGAAGGCGAGGCCGCTGGAAATGCTGTAGCTCAGGGCGATCATGGTAATAATCATGAAGGCGGGAAAGCCGTCTTCGAGCGTGCCGAAATCAATTTTGCGGATTTCGCGCACCATGAAGAAGCCGACCAGAATCAGCGCGGGCGCGGTGGCGTAAGGCGGCACGACGGCGATCAGCGGAATAAAAAGAAGCCCGGCCAGAAACCACAGCGCCGTCACCACCGAGGCCAGGCCCGTGCGGCCGCCCTGTTCGATGCCCGCCGCCGATTCCACAAACGTGGTGGTGGTGGAATTGCCCAGCACGGCGCCCAGCATGGTGGCGCCGGCATCCAGCGCCAGCAGGCGGTCGAGGCCCTGAATGCGGCCTTCGGCATCGGTCAGCTTCGCCTGGTGGCAGCAGGCCACCAGCGAGCCAATGCTGTCGAAGAGATCCATAAACATGAGGGTGAAAATGGCGCCGAGAAACCCCCATTTAAGCGCGCCCGCCAGATCCAACTGGAAGGCCACCGGCGCGAGACGGAACTCCGCGGCGGTGAGCGCGGCCGGCGGCTCGACATACCCCAGCGCCACGGCCAGCGCGGTGGCGGCGAGAATGCCCACAATCATCGCCCCGCGCATGCGGCGCAGTTCGAGCACAATCATCACCAGAAACCCGGCCAGGCCGATTAAGACCGTCGGCGTCAGCGGCCCGGCGGCAATCAGCGTCTGTTCATTTTTGACAATCACCCCGAGATTCACGAACCCGATGAACGCAATAAACAGCCCGATGCCGGCGGCCACGGCCGAGACCAGCGCGGGCGGAATGGCCTCGACCAGTTTGCGGCGAATGCCAAAGGCGGTGAGCAGCGCAAAGAAAAATCCGGAAAAGAACACAATGCCGAGCGCCGTCTCCCACCGGATCCCCTCGCCCAGCACCAGCGAGTACGCAAAGAACGCATTGAGCCCCATGCCCGGCGCCATCGCAATCGGCGCGCGCGCAATCACGCCGGTCAAAAGCGTCGCCAGCGCCGTCACCACGCACGTGGACGTAATGAGCGCGGCTTTGTCCATGCCTGTGGCGGCGAGAATATTGGGATGCACGAACAGAATGTAGGCCATGGCCAGAAAGGTGGTGGTGCCGGCAATGGCTTCGGTTTGAAAACTGGATTTTCGCTGCGGGATCTGAAAGTAGTCGTTGAGGAAAGTTTTCATCGGGTGGCCCTGAAACTCTATTCGGCGGCGCGCATGACAACCGGAGGATCCGCGGCTTTCATGGCGAGCGGCCGGTCGCAGGTAATGAGCGCTTCGGCTTTTTTCTCGAGCGTGGCCTTGAAGGTTTCCACATTCTGCCGCGCTGTCTGCGCATCGGGATCGCGCGCGATTTCAGCCTGCGCCTGCGTCGTAAAGAGGCTAACTTCGGCCAGCAGCACTGCCAGCACCGTCGGAAACTTGGCGGGATCCGGCGACTGGAAGGCTGTCGTGGCAGCGACAAACAGAGTATGCGGGAGATTCTGCTGGGCCTGGTCGCCGTATTTGTAACGGATGCGCCATTTTTCGAAACCGAGAGACTCCAGGCTGTGCTGCATGCCCGCGAGCGCCGACGCATACTGCTGGCGAATCACCTCACGCTCCTCCGGGCCGCAAATCTTGCACTTGCCGCCGATCGCGACGCGGCCGGGCAGACATTTGCACTGATACTGCGTGCCGCCGTCAGGTTTCGCTACGCTGCCGGCGACGTAGGATCCTTCGGGGCATTCGTCCGCCGCGCGGGCGGCACCGGGAAGGGTGAGAAGCAAGATCATCATGAGCGCCCACATTTTTTGCATCCTGGCCTCCAATAAACCGAAACGTCAAGTTTCGGTTTGCTTATTGTCCCAAGACAACAAGTCTTGGGGCTCTTGACAGAAACCTCTATTTATTCCACAAGCACGTATTCGTCGTCACCCTTGGGTGCCGGCGGCTCCGGCACCGCAACCGGCGGCCGCTTCGGCGCGGGCACCGTGGTTTCGGGCGCGGCCGGCGGTTCGCGCAGTTTTTCGTCGATGCGAAAGCGGATGAAATGTTTTTCGTTTTCGATTTTCGTCAGTTCCTGTTTGACGCGCGCCATCTCGACATAATCCTGCGACGTCTTGGCGCCCTTCGCTTCGAGCTGTTCCAGTTGCGTCTCGACGGCGCGGTGCGCGCGGTCGGTCTGCATCCATTCGGCCGCGAGCGGCTCGAGGGCCGGATCGGCCCGGCGTGCCTCGGGAATCGGCAGCGCTTCCTTGCCCATGCCGGTGTATTTCAGCTGCACCGGTTCGAGGCCGCCCTGGTAACTGCCTTCGGACGAATCGAAAATTTTGCCGGCTTCGATTTTTGCGCCGGTATTCCCCATTTTCAGCGCCTGGCGGCCGTGGTATTCGGCGCTCCGAAGTTGCTCACTTGCCAGCGGTTTTCCATCCAAGGGGACACCGCCGGGTTCCAGCACTTCCAGCCCGGGATCTTTCACGCGTGCGTCGGGCATGGGCTCGATCGGCAGCGACCGCGGATTTTGCGGAGCCGGGGCATCTCTTAAATCCTCGGGGATTTCGAAATCAAGCGGCTCGAAATCCGCCGGCGCCGCGGTACTGCCGGCATCGGCCAGGGTCAGAAACGTCATCCCGCCGCCCGTCTGCACGGTTTCGCCGGGTCCCGGCCCGAGGTCGCCGAACAGTTCTTCGAGGCTGGGCAGCAGCTCGAGCTTGATCTGGTCCGTCCGGGCCTGCAGGGCGCGTGCTTCGCCGGCCAGTTTCTCACGGGCGATCTGTTTTTCTGCGCGCGTCAGATTGCCGCGGATCGCGAGGTCTTCGGGCTGGTGCTCGAGGGCCTGGCGGTAGCGTGCGATGGCGTCCGCGTAATCGCCCCGGTCGTGCAGGGCCACGCCCTGATCGTTGTACAAGAGACCGCGCGCGCGCGAAAGGTTCTTCTGGATCACGCGGTCGTTCGGCAGGGTCTGAAGCGCGCTTTCATAATAAGAAATCGCCGTCGCGTAATCCCCGTTTTTGAAATAAATATTTCCCTGTTTGTTGTTTTCCAGCGCCGCTGTGCGTTCGGCCTCGCGCCGCGCATTTTCCATAATGGAATCCGCCCAGGCCCCGATCAGGGCTTCACCAAGCTGAGCGCCGGCCTGGCCCATGGCCTCGCCCAGCGCCGAATAGCCGCTGTAATCGTAACTGTACCCCGAATCGTAACTGGAAGAGGAAGAGCCGGAATCGCCGCAGTAATTGGTGCCGTCATAATCGGTCCAGCAATTGCCGACCTGCACGCCGGAAATCGCCCACGCCGACGAAGAAGGCGCGAGCAGGCCCAGAAGCAGAAAAACCTCAGCGGTTCTGCGCATGCCAGGTCTCCACGCCATGCAGGTAGCCGCGCGCTTCTTCCCACTCGAGCGACGCAGCCGTCAGGAGCCGCACGGTTTCGAGCAGATCGGCGTCGCCGGCTTTTTTCAGAAATCCTTCAAGATCGGCAAGCGACTCCTTGCCTGAGAAATATTCCGCCACGCCGATCCACCGCGCGAGGCGTTCGGCGCGGAACAGCGCTTCAGCCTCCGCCGGGTCGCCCGCTTCCGCCGCTTCGATGGCCATTTGCTTCAGGACATAAGCCGCATTGGCGCGTACCGCCGCGTCCCGCGCCTTTTCCCGCCACACGGCCGCGGCGTCGCCGCCGCGCGCCTGCCAGACATGGGCGAGCGCGTGAAAAAGCCGCGCCTGATCCCGGGCATCTTCCGCACCCAACGCCAGCTCCGCGGCCGCCTCGAGCCGGTCGAGCGCCACGAGCCGCCAGAAAAGCGAGAGGCGGAAATGCCGCTGCGTGCCGGGCGAAAGTTCCTCCAGCCGCGCCACGGCGTCCGGCATCTCACCGGCTTCGGCCCGAACATAACTGCAGGTAATACCGACAAAATCACGCACCGCCGGCTGCGGAAATTCATCCGCGAAGCGGTCCATCGCCGCGCAGCCTTCTTGCGCCGCCTTCAGGTCGCCCATCCAGGCCAGATGGATGGCGGCCGATGAAAGCGCCTCGGCTTTCTCCCACGGCGCCTCCGGATTGACCGGCAGGTCTCGCACTTCTTCGAGGACGCGCTTTCCCTCGCCACCCACCAGACGCGCCGTGCGTAAATCTTCCGGCGCGAGCCCGGCCTCGCGGCCGCGGGTCCGCACCTCACGCGCCAATGCCCGCGCCGCTTCGTGGTCGCCGGCTTTCAGATATCCGGCCATCAGGATTTGCGCCAGATGCGCGTTTTCTTCCGGCGTGCCGGCCAGTGTCAGAATCCGGCGCGCGTCATCGTTGCGCAGCGCGCGGGTCCAGTGAATCATCCAGCCGGTGAGAAAACGGCGGCGCGTTTCGGAAGGCGACATGCGCGCCACCGTCGGCACCAGCCGGTCGTCTTCGTCCCGCTGCATTTGACTGTCCGCGAGCGCATAAAGGACGAGATTACGCCGTTCCGGATCCTGAATGCCGTCCAGCATCCGCGCAACGCCGGCATAATCATGGGCCCGGGCCAACACTTGCCCGTAATATTGGCGAAAGTCTTCGGCCGTGGCACGGACCGGCGTTTTGCGCGCCGCCGCATCGGCCGCCTCGATTTCGCCGCCCTGGGCATAGGCGTAGGCGAGCCAGCCATAGCCTTGCTGCCGTGCCGCGGCCCTCGAATCCGGAAATTTCGGAAGCGTTTCTTCCGTGATGCGCCGGAGCTCGCGCGCCTTGATTTCCGATTTTACGTCGATTTCTTCGAGGATCATTTCGATTTGGGCGTGCTTGTCCGACTCGGGCAGCGCTTCCAGATACGCGCGGAACCAGGCCGCGGCAATCAGTGGATGCCCGGCCTGATGATGCGCAAGCGCCAGGTTGAAGAGATTTTCGGGAAGATGCGGCGCCGCGGCGCGCGCTTCGGAGAAATAGCGGATGGCCAGCGGCCAGTCGGCGGCGGCGGCCGCGGTTTTACCACGCTCGGCTGCGCGCTGCATCGCGACAGGGTCGGCAGCCGTCATTTCCGCGGCGGCCGGCGGCACCGGCAGCGCCGTCAGCAGCATCAGGATCAGGAAAGCGGCGGCTCGCATCATGGGCCCGCTCAGGTCACCATCACGGCTTCGGGCCCGGCGGATGCAGCCGCCCGGGCCGCCGTCACGCGGCCGGTCATTTCATGTCCGGCCAGACGGGCCAGCTCGTCATAATTGTTGTCGATGATGGCCACCACCTTGGCCGCCAGATTATTGGAAATTTTTTTGGCGATCGTGCGGGCGTCCCCATCCCCGCGAATGCCCGCGCCGAAAAGGGTAAACATCGTCAGCGGATACGCCCAGATCTCGTAGGTGGCTTTTTCGGAAACATGGTAATTGGCCACCAGCGTGTCGTCGCTGCGGCGCAGCTTGATCTCGCCGTCGATATTCCATTCCGAAAAATAATTCAGCGGGATGATGCCGAGCGTCACGATACTGAGCCCCCCAAGCGAGCCCAGCCGCGGCCCGTCGTCTTCATGGTCGCTGATGAGATGAATTTCCATCGTGAGATTCGAGAGGTCATTGGAAAAGCGGCTGGCCGGCCCCGCCTGGCTGAGCGCGTCCTGCACATCCGCCTTGAACCCGGCCGACGGGTAAATATTCCAGGTGCCGGTCACAGTTTCGGTGACGGTGCCAAGCCGGACCACGGGGGGCCGCTCCGCGCGCGGGACCTCGACGAGATCGGGCTTCATGGTAATGGCACAGCTGCTGGTGAAAGGAATGAGAAGAACAAGCAGGATCGGACGAAGGCGATGAGGCTTCATGCGGCAAGCTCCTTTGCGCTGTCGGGTTTCACCGGACATTATAACCCCGATCGGCGATGGTGCCAGCTCGTTTATGCAGGGAGGAATTAAAGCGTGATCGGAAGCTGGACGGCGGGCGGGGTCACCGCCGGGCGGCACTGCAGGGCCTGCAGGCGCGCGACGACGCGGGTGTAGCGGCGCTCAAGGTCGAGTTCGCGCAGGCGGATGATGTCTTCGGGCGGCACTTCGGCCTGCGACTTCAGCACCTGCAGTTCGCGGATTTTACTGCCGCCGTCGTCGAGACCCCACTGCCATTCATAATCCGGCTTGTGATATTCCGTGACCCCGGTGCGGCGTGCCGACCCGGAAAACTCAAACAGCTCGCGCGTGAGGCGCTCGGGCTCGGCCACCAGCTTTTCATACTGCACGACCTTCACCGGATAATGCATCCGCTCCAGCGTCACGGCCATGCGCTCGTAGGTCTCGAACCAGTAGTCGAGCACGGCGGCTTCCTTTAATTCAATGCCGGGGTTCGCTTTGCCGCGGGCCTGTTCCATTCGAATCACCGACCGCGCCACCGCAATCGGATGCCGGACCAGCGCAATGACGCGGATGTCCAGCCCGCGCGGCAGCCGGGGGTAGGCGTGCCGGTCGCGGTAATGGCGCGGCTTCTTCAGCAGCACCACCGGTTTGGCGCTCAGGCGGCTCATCATACCGTAAAAGTAATAGCGGTTCAGCGAGTGCGCCGAAAAATCCACCTCGGGCAAATGGGAAATATCGTCGGCTTCGGCGAGCAGCGCCTTCAGCAGCGTGGAACCGGCGCGCATCGTGCTGGCAATCACCACCAGGGTCTTGGGCGGCCCTTCCTGCCAGGCGCGGTAACCGTCGAGCGTTCGCGGCACCGCGAGCAGACTGTAATCCAGCAGCTTCCGGAAAAGCGTGTGGGCGGACATGGCGTTTAAAAATACACTCCGGGGCGGTGAATCCAGGCATGTCGCCGCCGCATGTCCTGAAAACGGTCGCGGTAATTTTCTTCGGATTCCACCGTCCGGCCGGCTTCGTCCACCTGCGCCTCGCGCAGCGGACGGCCGCGTTCGTCGAGCCATTGCAGACGCTTCTGCCCGTCGGGATCGCTTTTCACCAGCAGGTGCCCGGTAAAAGCGCCGCTTACGGGGTTCCAGGTCTTGCGCGCCACCAGCTCGTGCGACGCCGTGTACCATTCTTCGCGGAACTTGATGCCGGCCGCATTGCGCTGTTCAAGAAACACATTCAGCACGTCGCCGGCTTCATTGTAGATGATATTGATTTTCAGAAAGCCGCCGTCGGGATGATAAAACCACGTGGCAATGCGCTTTCTTTTCTCGGAATCGTAATTGTATTTTTCGTAGTACTCAATGCGCCCGTCTGTGGCGGCGTCAAAGGCCCAGAATTCGGCCAGCCGCCCCGCGCGGTCGTACAGCGCTTTCTCCACGCGGCGGTCCTTCGCATCGAACCGCTCCACCACCCGCATTCCGTTGGCTTCCCGGCGCTCGCGCACCCGGCCGTCGCGCTTCGGCGCCTGGGCTTTTTCTTCCAGCGCCGTGTCCCCAATGCCGTTAATTTCGACCACCACCTGCTCGAGATCCTCCGACAGGTGGAGCGTCGTCACGGGCGCTCCGCCGCCCGGGGCCGCCGCCCACACCGCCGGCGCCGCCGTCATCATGCCTGCCACAAAAGAAAAGAATACGATTCGATTCATGACCGACCTCCGTTATCTGACCGTCATTATACGGTTCCGGAGGAGGCCGTTTATCAGGACTTGCCCGGATTCCCGGAGGGGGATTCCCAGACAAATTTACAGCTGGCGAATGTAGAGGTCCGGACGGAAAGTTTTGCCCCAGAGCCGCGGACCGCGGGTCTTCAGAAAATGCACGGCGTGTTCGCGGAACTGCCCGAGCTCCAGACTGAGTTCGCTGCTGGCCAGCGCCCGCTTCCACAGCCGCACCAGCGGCGCGGGCTGAAGCTTCTGTTTGCGGATAATAGCGGCCACGTCGCGGATGTCGAGCGCATGGTAGCGCGCGATTTTACCGAGCGTCCAGTACGCGGGCGCAATCAGCTTCACATTCAGTTTGCCGAATTTTTTGTACGGCCGCGCCGTGCGCCGGTAATCCAGGTAACTGACCATGGACCAGTGGCTGACGTCTTCAGAAAAATTCACCGCCACCGCCGCCTTGCGCGCAGTCGCCAGAATCCGGTCCGCCACCTCCGTACGGCGCGCGGGACCGCGCAGCCGGATCTCGAAATCAATGTCGAGACTCGGGCGGATATGCCCCATCAGGCTGCCCGCGCTGGCGCCGAGCAGAATAATCTCGGCGGCGCGCCCCAGCGCCCGGTCGAGTTCGCGGAAAAAGAAATCAATCTGTCTTTTGCGCATGGGCCCTCTGCCGCGCATCGCGGATGCGTTCGGAAACACTCTGGATTTCCTGCGAAGAGAACCGCCGCCGCAGGCGGTTCCAGGCGTGAATGGTCCGGCGTGCGCTCGTGCGCGGCCCGGCATCGACCAGCGCCTCGCGGAACAGCCCCGCCGCTTCTTCCAGCTCCGGGGCCACCGCCGACCCGGGCACGAGCACCGCCTGCGCCAGCGCCTCCAGATGCGCGCGCGTCAGCGTCAGCGGGGCCGCCTCCGGCCGGTCCTCCAGCAGTTCCGCCGGCCGCACCTCCAGCGCCGCGGCCAGCCGCACCAGGGTTGAGACCGTCAGGTCGCGCCGCCCCTGCTCGATGTGCGAAAGGTTGGCCTGCGCCAGACCGGCTCGCTGGGCCAGTTCGGCCTGCGTCCACCCCTTCTGCGTGCGGATTTCGTAGATTTTGACCCCCGGCTGAATCATATCAAAATATAGCTTATTTACTATTTTTTGTCAAAGGTGGCCCTACCCGCTTTTTTAGGGGCCCCAAATAATAATATTTGACTATTGGACGGTTATCAGCGATGATTCTTTCAGTTAGCTGCATCGAAAACCTCGAAAGATCCTGCAGTCTCCTTCGTATTTTCCTTGCGTTACTCCCTATAAGCTCATGCAAGTGTTTGTAGTGGGATCCTTGAAGAAAGGAGGATCTAATAAAATGGAACAAGGTACAGTGAAGTGGTTCGACAATGCCAAGGGTTACGGTTTCGTGACCCGCGAGAATGGCGGTAAAGATGTCTTCGTGCATCATACGGCTATTCAGGGCACCGGCTACAAGTCCCTCGATGAAGGTCAGCGCGTGCAGTTTGAAGTCACGGCAGGCCCGAAGGGTGACCAGGCGGTGAATGTCTCCAAGATCTAAGGATCGGAGCGAAATAGCGGGGTAAGCGCTTGCGCCTGCCCCGCTATTTTTTTGTCTGGACGAAAGGTGACAGGCACCTTTTTAGGGGACAGGTAACCAAGTTACCTGTCCCCTATTTTTTGCGGCGGGAACCCCAGGTGCGGACGCGGCGCTTCTTTGCAATAGATTCGACGGTGGCCCCGCTGACCACCGACTCGGGACGCTCGGCGGTGATGTCCGACTTCGGCTGGGCCGCGTCGTCCTTCACCTTGAACAGAAACCACGGCGTGCGGCCGTCGCCGTCCCCCGCCTGACGGCGCGTCAGCACAAACCCGCCCTGCAGTTTCTTTCCCTTCAGCCAGAACATCACATGCCCGCGCCGGAAACCGGCCGAGGCTGAAATCACCTTCTTCGTGCGCGGCTCGTGGCACAGATTCACGTACGTGCCGTGATCCCAGATAATCACGTTGCCTGCCCCGTAATTGCCCGCCGGAATCACGCCTTCAAAATCGGCATAATCCATCGGGTGGTCTTCGGTCGGCATGGCGAGGCGTTTGATGCGCGGGTCAAGCGACGGCCCCTTGGGCACCGCCCAGGATTTCAGCACGCCGTCAATTTCCAGGCGCACGTCGTAATGCAGGTGGCTGGCCGCATGTTTCTGGATCACGAAAATCGCTTCGGGCGGTTTTTTCTTCGTGCCCCGGGCCGCCTTCTTTTTACCGGACGGCTCGGGTGTTTTTTTGAAATCACGTTTTTTGCGGTACAGCTCGAGCTTTTTCATGGTGCCATTCCACCGTATAATTTTTTCCGTGCTCCGCGAGAAACAGTTTCAGCTCCTGAAGCGTCAAGGGCTCCGGATTCTCATAACGGCATTTCACTTTTTCTTTTAAATCCCTTTCGTAGCGCAGAAACGTGGCGAAATCCACGGGATACTTGGCTTCTTCCACGCCGATAAAATCATACCGCTTTCGGGCACGGCTCATGATCCGCCGCCATTCCGGAATCGGCGTCAGCCCCACCGCATTCGGCACGCCGTTGGACATCAGCATCATGAAAATTTCATCCCACTCGCCGGACTGGTGAAGATACTTTTCAAGAAACGCACTGGAGGATTCCGTATTAAAGGTCAGCCAGAATGGAATCAGCCCCATTTGAATGGCCCAGTAGGGTTCCAGCAGGGCGAAGGATTCCACCAGCAGGGCATTCACCCGCCGGCCAAGACGGGCATACCACCAGCGATACAGGTCCGCGGCCAGCGGACTGAACGCCTCCGGATCTTCAAAACGCATGCGCCACACCGCCGCGCCCCGGGCCGCGGCATAACGCCGGACATCGTCAAGCAGCTCCGGCTCGAAACCCCATTCCGCTTCGGCGCCCGAAACTGTTTCGCGCGGCAGGCCCCATTTGCGGACTTTCGCCCGGCACGACGCCAGGAAGCAGTCCACCATCGGGCTTCCGTCCAGGTACTCGCGCGGCCGCAAACCGCCGTGCCCGCCGATTTGAAACGTGTGCCGCTCCCCCGCCTCATAAACCGGCCAGGCATAATCATTCTCTACCGTCAAAATCGTTCCGCCGGGCGCGAGGCACTCGTCCAAAAAGGTTTCCAGGCATTTTCCCAGCCGCAATCGTTTGAGCCGGAAGTACCCCATCTTGCTGATCATCAACCGGTCCTGCAGCGGATCGTGCATCTGCCGCACGCGCAAATCCGGATTGTCCGGCAAAAAATGTTTCACCATGCGCCGGCCCCACTCGATGTCTTTTTCAATTTCATCGGGGTGCAGGTTGCGCCGGCCGCTTAAAAGCGTGGTCTGGGGAATCCACGGAATCCCGAGCGCCGCCGCCAGATGCATGGCAGACCCGTTGGCCGAGCCGATCATCACGGCCGGGTATTGCCGCCGGGGATACTGCCGCACGATCCACGCTGCAATATCCTCGCTGTCGACTTTTTTGAAGGTACTCTCGCGCACAGCGCCCAGCCAGCCGCTCACGCGATACAAATGAAGCCGCAGTTTTTGCGGAATCGTATTGATCCAGTCGCCGACCAGAGCGGGCACGGGGGGCGCAATCCCGGCCCCGTCAAATCCTTCGCCTTTCAGGTGATGGCTGAGTGCAAAAAGCATCGACGTCGACGAATCAAAATCCGTGATGTAATCTTTTTTCTCCGCCATTCTCTTTTTAAAGACCTCCGGCTTTTAGACCGATTCTACACCGGGGCGCCCCCCGCCCCTATAAGGGGAGCGCCTCACTTGGCGTCCGGGGAATCCGTCCGGACCGCTTCACGGGGCTGGGGCTGCCCGGTAGGGACCGGCCTGATACCCCGGAAGCCGCGATCGTGCTGGAATAAGCCATGAGCCAACAAAGTGTCCTGACCCGTGTCGACCGTAAAGAACTGAAGCTTTCCAATCTCGACAAACCGCTTTACCCCGGCGGTTTCACCAAGGGCCAGGTGATCGACTACTACCAGAAAATTGCTCCGGTGCTGCTGCCGCATTTGAAGGGCCGGCCGCTGACAATGAAGCGCTACCCGGAGGGCACGCAGAAAAATTTCTTTTACGAGAAGCAGGCGCCGTCCTACAAGCCGGACTGGATTCCGACGATTGATGTGCCGAGCGAACGGCGCAAGGTGATTCACTTTTTGAACATCACGCGGCCGGCGGCGCTGGTGTGGGTGGCGAATCTCGCCTGCATCGAACTGCATCCGTATTTGTTTACGGAGCGGCATCCGGACCGGCCCACCTTCGTCGCCTTCGACCTGGACCCGGGTCCGCCCGCGGGGCTGGTGGATTGCTGCGCGGTGATTCTGCAAATGAAGCAAATGCTCGACTCCCTGGGTCTCCAGTCGTTTCCCAAACTTTCCGGCGGCAAGGGCCTGCATTTGTACGTGCCGCTCAATACCCCGGTCACGTTTGAACAGACGAAAAAATTTGCTCACGCTTTTGCACTGACCCTTGAAAAACAGACACCGGCCAAAGTGGTCTCCAAAATGACCAAAGCGTTGCGCAAAGGCAAAGTGTTTGTGGACTGGTCACAGAATGATCACCACAAAACCACGGTGTGCGTTTATTCACTGCGGGCGCGTGACCGGCCAACGGTTTCCGTGCCGGTCACATGGGAAGAACTGGAAGCGGCCTGCCGCCGCAAAAACGTGGAACGCCTGCGCGTGGAGGCCGAAGAGGTGCCGGCGCGCCTCAAAAAGCACGGCGACTTGTTTGCGCCGGTCCTGAAGCTCAAACAAAAACTCCCTTAAACCGGGAGCATCTGCACTTTCAGGTGACTGGCTCTTTTCACGGGAACCAAGGAAAAGTGCCTGTCACCTTGTTTACCTGTCCCCAAAAAAGGTGCCTGTCACCTTTGGGAGGGTTTAAACCGGGAGCATCTGGATTTTCTGCAGCAGGTCATCAATCGGGGCGGCTTTGTTCTGGTAGGCGGAGGCCCCGGCATCCAGCATGGCTTGCGCCATGTCTTCGCTTTCATGCAGCGACAGGCCCACAATGTGCACGTCCGGGTAATGGGTCTTGATTTTACGGGTGGCTTCAATGCCGTTGAGCCGCGGCATCGTGATGTCCATAATGATAATGTCCGGCTGCCATTCGCCGGTGCGTTCATAGGCTTCTTCGCCGTCATTCGCCTCTCCGACCACTTCCAGCGTTTCCACTCCTTTCAAAATGCTGATAATGCCCTGGCGGAAAATTTTGTGGTCGTCGACGACCATCACCCGCAGGCGGTCGCTGCGGCTGCCGTCGGCCGAACGCTTGATCACGTCTCCCGCCGGCTCTTCTTTTTCCTGGCGCGTCTTGGCTCGAATCTGCATCTTCACGTTCGTGCCCTGCCCCGGTGCCGTGTCGACATCCAGTTTGCCGCCGAGCCCTTCCAGACGCTCGGCCAGATGAAATAATCCGAAGCCTTTGCCTTTGTAATCGAGCAAGGTGGCGGCATCGAAACCTTTTCCGGTATCGGAAACTTGCAGCCGCAAATCCCCGCCGGCCTGCTCCAGAAAAATCTGTGCTTCCAGCGCGCCCGAATGTTTCACAATATTGAACAGCAGTTCGCGTACGGCCTGAAACAGGAAATTCTTGGTCTCGTCAAACACCAGTTCCGGATTACCTTCGCCGCCGACGCTCACGGTCAGGCCGTATTTTTCTTTGAACTGCCGCCCCAGCCATTCCAGCGATGGCCGCAGGCCCGCATCCTTGAGAATCGGCGGGTTCAGGTCAATCGTCAGCGAACGCGATGCATCAATGGCTTCACCCAGCATGGCCGCAATTTTTTCGGCATACTCATCCACAGTTTCCATGTCGCGGGAGTGCTTGAGCTGGCCGACCGAAATTTTGGCCGCTACCAGCAGCTGCTGCAGGTGGTCGTGCAGAATCACGGCCAGCCGCTGGCGCTCTTTCTGCTCGGCATTGTTGAGGGCAAGCGCCAGATCGCGCAGCTTGATGGCTCGGATTTCGGCCAGGCGCGTACGCTCTTCAACTTTCTTTTCCAGCGTCGCATTGCTTTCTTCAAGCGCCTGCATCAGATCGCGAACCTGAAACTGTTTCTGCCGCGCGCGCAAGGCGACGCGGGCAATGCTCAACAGCGTGTACGTGCCGATCGGCCGTTCCACGGAATAAACATTGCCCATTTCCTGAAGGAATAATGCATCGGTGCGGGAAAGAACTTCGAGATTGCCCTGGCGTTTGGCCGTCAGCAGAACAATCGGCATGTCGGACCACGGCGGCTGGATTCGCAGGCGCTCGCGAAAGAACGCCACTTCGGCACGGTTGTCCAGCAGCCCGTCTTCGGTCAGCAGAACGGCCCCGGTAAGAGGGCTCATCTGCTGGGCCAGCTCTGCCAGCGTGTCACAAACCGCGGCGCGCTGTCCGGCTTTCTCGAGGATGCGCTGAATGAGGACGGCATCTTTGCCGACCGGCGCATGTATCAGAATCTCGTTTTGCGTCGTAAAAGTCGGCATGATTCACGGCCTTCCGGTTATTACCGGTCGTCGTCTTTACTTTCCGGTTCAATAATAATTTTGCCGCCATCGCCGACGAAGGTCGGAACACCGGTCAACACCCCGCTGAATTGTTCCAGCGGCGGCCCGACGCGCAAGCCTTTGGACGTGATCTGCAGTTCGCGGATGGAATTTTCATGCGGACCCATGCGTTTTTTGATTACCGACAAGGCTTTCTTCACCTTTCCCTGAAACTCGAAATAGCGGAAAAGCATAATTGTATCCGCCAGATAGGAAATACGCGCCGTGCTGCTGTATTTCTGCCCGATGAACCCGGATTCGGCCATAATCAGAAAACTGGTCACCCCATATTCGCTCAAGTAGAGCAGCAACTCGTGCATTTGCAGCGTCAGGCTGACTTCATTATGGGAGGCATCCAGAAAACCGTTCAGGCTGTCGAAAACGAGCACGCGGAAATCTTCTTTTTCCACGGGCTCCCGGATTTCGTGCGCCAGCTGACCGGCCATCAGTTCGGCCGCATCGATGTGCATGACGCGCAAATTGCCCTGGGCGATAAAGGGCTCCAGATCGAGGCTGATTTTCCTGGCTTTCTTCAGGTAACTGCGAAGCGTTTCTTCAAAAAGGCAGATCAGGACTTTTTCACCGGCCTTCAGCGCTGCATGCGCATACTGAATGGATGTAATCGTTTTGCCGGTGCCGGCCGGTCCCATAAAAAGATTACTGGTACCGCGGTCCACGCCGCCGCCCAGAAGCGTATCGATCGCGGGCAGGCCGCTTTGCAACTGCCCTTCCACCGTTTTTGTTTCAAATTGTTGGAAACGGATGCGCGGAAAGGCCTCGATGCCGCCGGGACAGATCCGGAAATTGTGGTAGCCGTCCAGGTACTGATGCCCGCGCATTTTGGTCACCTTGACGCGCCGCTGCACGGCGCCAAAATCCGGAAACTGCATTTCGAGCGTCATCACGCCGTGCATCATTGTCTCCATCGCCATATCGCTGCTGCCCTGCGACATGTCGTCAATCATCAGCACCGCGGCCCCCTGCTTCAATAAATACTGTTTAAGGGCCAGCACCTGGCGGCGGAAACGCAGCGGGTCATGCGCAAAGTTGCGGATCTCGGCAATGGAATCGAAAGCAATCCGGTGCGGCTGGATTTCCTGCACCTTCTTTTTGATGATGCCCATCAGCTCGCTTAATTCAAATTCGGAGGGATGAAACACCGTGTTCTCGGCTTCCATTTCCACCAGCCGTTCGATGGCGGAATGTTCCAGAACATCGATGCCGTCAAGCTTCCACGCATGAGACTCGGCCACCCGCTTCAACTCGCGGGTATTTTCTGAAAGACTGACAAACAGCACTTTCTCGCCGAGCCGTACCCCTTCCAGTAAAAATTGCAGCGCAAACGTCGTCTTGCCGGCCCCGGGAACGCCCTGCAGCAGATAGCTTTGATGGTCCGGCAGTCCGCCCTGAAGGATAGTATCGATTCCGGCAATGCCGGTTGCACATAAACTGTTTGTTATGGAAGCTATATGGGATGAAGTCATAGAACGAACATCCTACAGACAATCGCCTCGAAGGCCTATCCGGGTTTCCCTGATAAAAAACGCTGCCTACTTGCGCACAATATAGTAGTCGTTGATCACGTCATGCGGCAGGCGTTTGATATCGATAAACCGGAAGCCCGCTTCTTTTAACATGGCCGAAGCCAGTTCGCGGCCCCACATGGCGCCCAGTCCGGCCCCCTTCTGTCCAAGCGACACACTCATGCAGTGCAGGCAGGAAATCGTGTAAATAAACGGCGCAATCGGATGCTCGCGGTTACCGTCCACGCGGCTCGAACCCGAAATATCCTGCATCAGATAAACGCCGTCGTCCTTGAGCGCGTGATAAATGTTGGCCAGCACGCGGCCCGGATCAGCCTGATCGTGAATGGCATCAAAGGTCACGATAAAGTCGTACTTGCCGCGCTCGCCGGTCTCTGCGACATCACGCACTTCAAATTGCACATTGGTCACCCGCTGGCCGGCCGCACTCTTGCGGGCGCGCGCAACCGCGTCTTCGCACAAGTCGTAACCCGTAAAGCGGCTGCGCGGAAAATGTGCCGCCAGGTGAATCAGCGCCGCACCGCTGCCGCAGCCCAGATCCATCACTTCAATGCCCGCTTCCAGTTTCTCTTTCACGCCGTCGACCAGCGGCAGGATGTGTTCGAGCATCGGATGGACGACGGTCTGATAACTTTCTTCGGCCATGACCGCATGGAAGCGCTTGTACTGCTCGTAACGCAATCCGCCGCCCCGGCGGAAACACTCCACGATTTCATCTTCCACGCTGCCCAGCACCGAAAACCACTGCATGGCCGATGCCATGTTACTCGGCACCGCTTCACGCGTCAGCCATGCCGCATGCTCGGCCGGCAAATGAAAAGTCCCGGCCGCTGCATCGTATTCCACCACGCCGCCGGTCGCCAAAGCACCCAGCGCCTCGCGCACGTAGCGCTCATTCAATCCGGCGGCATCAGCAATCGCCCCGCTTGCCGCCGGCCCCAGCCGCCGCATGGCATCCAGCAGTCCGGTACGGTGCCCGATG
>CAZGID010000028.1:0-1028 GCA_964526065.1 uncultured bacterium | reverse complement strand
AAGCATCAGTGATAGCGCCGCCCCGTTCATGAAACCCAGCATTTTTTCCGCAAAGGCTTCGGATTTTTTTTCATCAAACACCGTTCGCGTTTCCGCATTCACTGCGCACCTCCTGCTTCCGTTTGAATGTCGACTTGAACGTCGACGGGCCGCCGCAGCGTATCGAGCACCGGCGAAAATCCGTGAAGCTGTTTCAGCACTTCCAGTTTTTCTCCCTCTGCATCCGACTCAATCCGCATCGTCATCCGGATCTGCCGGTAACCGGAAGGAACGGTCTTTGAAAGCCCCAGCAGGCCCTGCATATCCAGATCGCCCTCAATACCGGTTTCGATTCGCCTGATGCGGATGCCATGCGCCGCGGCATGCATGACCGTTGCGGTCGTCACGCATCCGGCCAGGGCGTGAAGCAGAAATTCGACCGGATTGGCGCCATTGTCCTGACCAAGCAGCGCCTGAGGCTCACCACAATCAAATACGAATTTTCGAACGTGCTGCTGTTCGCGGCCGCCGGCGTAAAACCCGCC
The DNA here is from genome assembly GCA_964526065.1 of uncultured bacterium. Classification (GTDB taxonomy): domain Bacteria; phylum Omnitrophota; class Omnitrophia; order Omnitrophales; family Aquincolibacteriaceae; genus CAZGID01. The sequence continues at coordinate 504 of CAZGID010000028.1, read as the reverse complement.
CACGGTCGTGCGGTTTTCGTCGGCACCGCGCCAGCGGTTGGTAATGCGGAATCTTGCTTCACCAAGCGCCGGCTCCTGACGCACACTTTTAATCAACTGATGCAGTCCGGCAAGATCGATGCCGTTGATTTCCTGTTTTATGGCGGTTGAATCCATGGGGCTCTCCTTAGCTTAGACAGACAAGTCTGTCTCGGTTTGGGCCAAAAAAATTTTCAGGCCCCGATAACGGCGCGGATCATCTGCACCGCCTGTTTCATCGGCTCGACATCGTGATGCAGCGCCGCCAGCGACAAACCGCCGGCCACCAGCACCAGGTACTGTTTTGCCAGCTGGCGCGCATTCAAATGGCCAAAGCGTTTCTTGTCCGAATCAATCAGCTCTTTCGCCGCTCCGGCCATCATCTTTTCATAGTCGGTGTAAAACCGCGCCGCCTGATGGCGGATCGGATCCTTGTGATTGGGCACTTCGGGAATCATGTTCAGAAACGTGCAGCCGCGGTAATTG
>CAZGID010000027.1:18002-20014 GCA_964526065.1 uncultured bacterium | reverse complement strand
TGGTATTATCCGGCTGGATGCTGGCGGGCTTACTGGCGGTGAGTCCGGCACAGGCCAATGTGGAAGGGATGGAGAACTGGGTGCAAACCCTGCGTCAGGCATCCGATGAACTGGCGGATACCAATCCGGAGCTTTCGCAAAAACTGGATCGCTTTGCGGATAAAAAGGAAGAATGGAAAGAAAAGAAGGGCGACAAGCAGGAGCACCTGCAACAGAAGCGCGATGATCTGGCCAAAATCCGGCAGGCTTCGACCGCGCTTCAGGGTGTTAATGATGATCTGGCCGGCCAGTTGGACGACATCGCCAACCGGTGGGACAAGAAACTGTATGAAAAGATGAAGAAATGGTAAGTTTCCAAACGCTGACCCGCCACTCATCCCGCCGGGTAAACCCGGCGGGATGCCCACCCTTATTAGAATGATTCCGCAGTGGTATACTAGAGCCCATGAAAACGGTTTTTATTTTCGGGGCGGGCGCGTCGGTGGACGCCGGCCTGCCGCTGCAGGATCAGCTGCTGAAGGAGTACTTCGAGGCCTCCGGCCGGGATGAGTTTCGGCCGGATCTGGAACGATACTTCCGTGATTTTTTCCGCATTGATTTCGACCGTCTGCAGGAGGCCGTCTTTCCCACCTTTGAAGAAGCCCTCGGCATGCTGGAACTCGCCATTGAAAATGAACAGACCTATGGGCCGGTTTACAACCTTGAGAAGCTGCACAGCCTTCGCCGGGCGCTCATCATGTCGATGGGGATGCTGATCGAACGCCGTCCTATTCAGCCGCAGCACAGCTACAGGAAACTGATTAATGATCTTTATGCGGGCGGAAATTTCCGTAAAAACGAGTTTGGTTTCATTAATTTCAACTATGACATTCTGCTTGATGCCGCCCTGATGAGTCTGGCGGCGCAAAATCTGTACATCGATTATGGGCTTCGTTTCAGCAATGAAAGTGCGGATTATACGTCGCCGGATTTTGCCCAGTGGAGCCGGCCCGAAGACGCGCGCAGCATCACGTATTTTAAACCGCATGGCTCCTTTAACTGGATGTGCTGTCCCACCTGCCAGGCGATTTATATTAAAGGAACCAAGAAGAGCAATGTCTTTGTCACCGGGTACCTGCACAGTGCCGAGCATTGCCTGCGGGATGAAAGCGAGCTGTACTGCCTGGTCGAGCCGCCTTCCTTTTTCAAACAGTACAAGAGTCTGTACCTGCAATCCATCTGGAATCAGAGTTTCGGCCTGCTGGCCGATGCGGCGAAAATTGTCTTCATCGGATTTTCCATGCAGGAAGCGGACATCTGGTTCAAGTACCTGCTCAAGCGCAGTTCGTTTGGGCAGGAAAAGCAGTTTTACGTCATTAATCCTTCCGACTCACACCGCATCAAATACGAAAGACTGCTGGGTCGGATTACCTACCGTACGGAAACATTCCAGAATTTTTTGGAAGATTTTCGATCCACGCTGAACATCTGATCCGGGGAAAGTAACAGAGAGAGGGGGGGGCGGCCTCCCCGTGCGGGGAAGTCCGCCCCCAGATGCCGCGTTTAGGAAACGTTGATCGTGATGGGGCTGCTCCAGCCGCCGCCCTGGCCATTGCTGTTAATGGCCCGGATCCAGATCTGATAACTTCCCGAAACCAGATTGGAGGCCGGGGTGTAGCTGGCGCTGGTGACATTCATGTCGCGGATCACCGTGCCCGTGGCATACGAGTAGATGTAAACATCGTAACGAGCCGCGTGGTCCACCGCATTCCACCGGATCACCGGTTTCGAGCTGGTGACCGATCCCGTGGCCGGGCTGGTGATGACCGGTACTTGCGGGATGGGAACGACTTCATTGCCGGTGGCGGCATCGAAGCGGCGGACTTTGCCGGAGGCATAGGTGACGATGACTTCATGATTGGCGGCCGCATCGAAACGAACCTGCGTTACTTTATCAGTGTAGGTGGAACCGATATCGACGGTAGCCACCTCGGACCCGTTGGTGAGACGACGGATCTCGAGTTTCTGCACTG
>CAZGID010000027.1:0-17902 GCA_964526065.1 uncultured bacterium | reverse complement strand
GTTTGCACGGTGCCGGATGGGGCTGTAATCGACGGGATGCCGGGCAGGGCCACGACTTCGTTGCCGGTAGCGGCATCGAAGCGGCGGACTTTGCCGGAGGCATAGGTCACGATGACTTCATGATTGGTGGAAGCATTGAAACGAACCTGCGTTACTTTATCGGTGTAGGTGGAACCGAGATCAACGGTAGCCACCTCGGACCCGTTGGTGAGACGACGGATCTCGAGTTTCTGCACTGAGGCACAGCTCGAACTGGAACGTGTGCAGTGCTGCTCGCGGCCATGAATGACGTACTGGCCGTCGCGGGACGCATCGGGTTTATCGAGACTGCTGATAGTCAGCGAGGACGTGGCGAAACTGAATCCCTGAGAAGCAATGAAGCTGGCCACTTCCGTGCCGTCGGATTTAAGAATGTGGTACGTACTGCTCGACGAATAGCCGGTGGAGGAATAGGTGCGGCGATGATAGTACTGGCTATTCGTTCGTGTCGCTTCCGCGTCCGCGGGCAGGGAAGCGGCCGCTGAAAGCGCTTGGTTCATTTCGCTTAAAGACGGGATTTTAATGATCTCGGTGGTGGCGTTCTGCTGAGCCTGAGCCTGGGCCTGCATGAGCGTCTGATACTGCTGAGTGTAATCGCTTTGATACTCGCCCTGATAGACGTTGGCCAGGGCGGGACTTGGCGGCACAATTTGCAAAAAGGCTACGGCGAGAGCCGTCATCCCTGCGAGAATCTTGTTGGATATGATTTTCATGGTGTTGCCTCCTGGATTCGGCTCAAGCCGAAGGGATATTTTAAAAAGACACTTTCTAAAAAATTTTAATGACAGCAACCCATTGAAAATAAACAACTTATAATTAATAAGAATTTTATAAAAGTACTAAAAGGTAACACCTGAATGAGCGCTTGTCAAATCGAGGCCAGAAAAATTTTGGGGTCCGCGAAGGCGCATTCCGGAGCGCATGGTAGCTTTTAGAAGCTGGAGTTTTCAGCGCTTTTCTTTTATGATGAGCCGAAAGGGGAAGATCATGAAATCAAAAATATTTCTTATTCCGGTTTTGCTGGCGGCGATGGCTTTGCACGCCGCTTATGTTTACGAAGAGCCGTATCAGGAAGAAACCGTTGAATCGTCGGGAACGGAACCGCGTTTTGTTCCCAATGATGAGTATCTTTACGGAGCTTATCCCGGAGAACTCGAAGAAAGTGATACCGCCGGTTATGTTACGCCGGAGCCCGAAGAAGAAGAGGTTCCGGACGGCGGGACGTTTCCGGTCGAACCGGATATTATTGAAGAACCCGAAGAGGAACGTTACGGGTATGCCGGTACCCAGCCGGATTTTGACGATCCCGGAGAATATGAAGAATTGCCGGACGAAGAACGCTACGCCGGTATCGAACCGGAACCCGCGGAAGAAGAACCGCTTTACGTGTATTGATGATTGTTCAGCAGCCGCTTGTTTGTCTTGATGTCGAATCCACCGGGGTCTGGGTTGAGAAAGACCGCATGATTGAAGTGGCGTTTGTGAAATTTCTTCCCGGAGGCGGCAAGGAAACCTTTTACAAACGCGTGAACCCCGGCCTGCCGATACCGCCCGCCGTAACCGAATTAACCGGGATTTCGGATGCCGATGTGCAGGATGCGCCGCCGTTCAAAGCCATTGCGCGCGAAGCTTTTGAATTTCTCGCCGATGCGGATCTGGCCGGATTTAATATCGAACGGTTCGATTTGCCGCTCCTGGAACGCGAATTTGCCGAGGCCGGTTTTAAATTTGACTGGAAATGCCGCAAGATCTACGACGCGCAAAAAGTTTTTCATCTGAATGAAAAGCGTGATTTGACGGCGGCGTACAAATTTTACTGTAATAAGGATCTGGAAGGAGCGCATTCGGCGCTGGCCGACAGCGAGGCGGTGCTTGAAATTCTCGAGCGGCAGGTGGAAAAATACGGCGAGGGGTCTCCGAATATCGATGTTCTGGATAAATTCGAATACAGCGCGACTTCCGATTATTATGACAATGAGCGTAAATTTTGCTGGTGGCAGGGAAAATTATATCTGATGTTCGGTAAGTACCGCCGGCAGAAGCCCCTTGAAGAATTGGCCAAGTCCGACCCGGGCTATCTCAACTGGGTCCTCAATGCGGATTTTTCCGATTCGGTGAAATCCGTGATTCGCAATGCCCTGAAGGGCGAATTTCCGCTGCCTCCGGCCGGCTGAAGAGACTCCGCCGACCCGCATTAAAGCTTGCGTTGGGCTGGAATCTTCGGTATGGTGGGGCGTTAAAGAACCTATTTTCATCCGCGAAACCTGAAGGAGTTTGTTATGGCCCCGCGCGTGCTTTTCTTTCACTATGTTCTGACCAATACCGCCGGCGAAGAGCTGGATTCTTCCCGTGGCGGCGAACCGCTGGGCGTCCTCGAAGGCAGCCGGCAAATTATTCCGGGGCTCGAAGAAGAGCTGTTCAAGATGCAGGCCGGTGATAAGAAGAAAGTCGATGTCGCAGCGGCTCAGGCCTATGGCCCCGTTTACGACCAGCTGAAGATTACGATCGGCCGGGAAAAACTGCCCCAGGGCGATATTCAGGTCGGCACCCGTTTTCGCGGCGGTAAAGAACCGGATGCCCCGATTTTTATGGTCACAAAGATTGAAGGCGAGGAAGTTCATCTGGACGGAAATCATCCGCTGGCCGGACAGGACCTGTCTTTCGATGTGGAAGTGACTGAAATCCGCGAGGCCACGGAAGAAGAACAACAGCACGGCCATCCGCATGGGGCCGGCGGCCACCAGCATTAAGCCTTCCGCTACTCAACCAGCCGCGATTTAAGTTTATTCGCGACGGTCTGAAACAATTCCGTCAAATCATCCGGGTCCGGCGTCTGCAGATAGATGCCGCGCGGATGATTGGCGGGGTTGGCAAGTCCCGGAAAAGATGGATCCTCCTCCAGTCCGGGGTCATTGGCGATCCGCCGCAATAAATACGATTTGATGGGATTGAAATCCGTAGCGTCCTGATAGGGATCGTTGTTTTCCCACGCCTGGGTTCCCAGTCCGACCGAATAAACCGTTGTCCCATCCGCTTTGGCATAATCGGCCTCCACGATGGCCAGGCGGTAAGCCTCACGCAATTGTTCGGTCCGGCTGGTGCGGCTGATCAAATGACTGCCGGGCCGGATATTGAGGCGCGAATCCTTGTATTCGAGCGTTTCATAGCAGTGCCGGATGTCCGTCCCGTAACCCCACCAGCCGCCCGTTCCATAACATAAAGTATTGAGATTCAGCCCGTTTTGAACCAGTGTCGGATAATTGCCGGGATTCAGATACATGTCCGCATCCTCCGGCCCGACGAGAGGAAAATTATTGACCAGCGGCGGTGTTTTAGGCCGTGTGAAAATTCCCCGGAAAACATTCGGCGCGCCGTCGGTAAAAAGCAAAATGGCTTTCACCGGTTCAAACTCTGCGTCGGGATCATCTGCCGCTTCAATCTGCATGCGCCCGATTGAAACGCCTTCCGAAATATTGGTCCAGCCTTCCGTCTCAAGATCATCAATCAGGGCGTGCAGGGATGCCTGGTCGATAAGGGCCATCGGCTGCAACAGAGTGGCCGTTGTTCCGAAGTGAATCAGGGCCATTTGATCAATCCCTTCCTGAAAGGAATCCACAAAGGCATGCGCCGCGATTTTAAGGGATTCCAGTTTGCTGCCTTCCATAGAACCGGATGTGTCGAGCACCAGACTGATGACGGCCGGAAAACGCCGCGACACGGCGGAGGCGGCGACCGACGAAAATTCGAGTCCTGCATCCGGAATGAAACGCATGAAAATAGTTGGGAATTCAATGCGTCCGGAAAGTTCCAGTGTGCCAACCTGATTTTCATCGATCGTAAAATCCGCAGCGGCTTCTGTGATGCGTTCGTCGGGAATACCCATCTGATTCAGATTGTAGCGGAGCAGATCCTCGGCGTCCGTGCGGATCGTCTCGGCGTCGGTGAAGCCGTTGGAATAGCGGACGATGCCGGCCATGGCGCTGGCATCCAGGGCCCGCCGGAGTTTGGCCTTGGTCAAAAAAGCATTCGCCGTGTCGACGACAAGACCGCCGGTGACAATGAGCGCGACGATCAGAAAAGGGAGAAAAACCAGCGCCTGACCGCGCGCATTGCCGGCATGGAATTTAAAAAATAGTGACTTCATAAAGTACCGGTTCCTCAAGGAGAAATGAAAAAATACTGCCGATCGGCGTCATGGGCGTGTAACGGTAAAAGACTTCACCGACGGCAAGCCGTCCGTAACTGGCGGCCAGATCCGGATCGATGCGGCTTGTATCGAAAAGACTGAGATGGCTGCCGGCGCCGCCTGAACCCAGCAGAAGCACGCTTTCGCCGGGGTTGCGGGAATAGGTGCTGGCGACCACCGACCCTTGCGTTTCAAAATCATCCAGCAGCAGAATGCCTTCATCGCGGATGCGTTCCGTCACTTCTGTCAGGCAATTCAGCTGGGAACTTTGCGGCAGATAGGTGCAGTCCCGGAAAGCAACATTGGCAACCTGCCGGCTCATATTGGAGACGCGCAGGGAAACCAGAAACATATGACTTAATTCCAGAATGCCGAGCAGCACGGCCAGGACGACCGGAACCAGGAGCGCCATCTCGATCGTGGATTGGCCGCGTGAAGCATTTGTTTTTCTAAAAAGGTTCATTGCGAATCACCGTTTGAACGCGCATTTGGTATTCCGATGCCGGCGGACTTCCGGGTGCCAGTTCGAAAAGGGTCAGAATGACCGGATGCAGCAGGATCGGACGCGACAGCCGCAGAACGAAATATTCCGAGGCCTGTCCTGGGGTTGCGCCGTTGGATTCGTCGACGAACTCGATCGTTAAATCGTCGACGCCCAGATCATGCGCGAGGGTGGTGACCCGGTTGCGGATCGATTCTTCGCGCGTCATGCCGGGATCGGCTTTGCCAAGACTGCCAAAGCGTGCGGCTTCGCTGGCGGCATAATGCATCACGACCCAGTGGTACCCGATCTGGGCGACGCCGGCGAGTCCTGCCAGAAGCATGGCCGCCAGCACCAGATTAAAGGAAAACTCCACCAGGCATTGTCCCTCTTGGCCTTTTCGTCTCATGCGGGTTCCTTTCATTCCATCTCCAATCTAACTTTAGCGCCCAAGGGAGGGATATCAATCCGGACCCCCGGGTGTTTGTTTGATCAGATGAATCGTCTGGTGCCGGCAGACGGAATCGGCGGATGTAAGTCGTTTAAAAATCAGCACTTAAAAGGGAAAAGGCCGTGAGCCGGGACGGTTTTTTCTTCTGACAAGACAGGGGCTGGAGGTCCCGCTGCGGGAGATTCCGGGAAAAGGAGGAAGAAAGCCGTTTTCAAGGAAGGCGGGGACAGGATAAAATCCGGCAACCACGAAAGGGCGGGATGAAAAAGTTTTTCCTTCTATTAATGATGGTGTTCTGGGGGACAGCAAATCCCCTGGGGCGGGCCCAAGACATGAATCTGGAGCGGCTGAGTCCCGAACACGTGGAAGAAGTTGAAACAATTCTGGCCAAGCTGGAACCATTAATAGAAGCCCGCCGCAGCGCCGGCGATCTGGCGCGGCTGTCGTTTGTTGAAATGGAAGCGCCGCTTACCGCGGAGGAACGGGAATTTTTAATGGGATTCCGGACCTTTGATCCGATCGCGGCCGGCATTACGACGCGGTGGCAGGGCTTGAGCGAGGGCGTGCCCGATCTCGTGCGGCTGGATGACCAGGTGGTCCGGCGGAACGGGCGCGAAGAGAAGTTGTCGCCGCAATTTGTGCCGGCACCGGTTTACGCCGCTTATGAACGGATGATGGACGCCATGGAGCGCGACACGGGCCGCCGCCTTTTGATCGATTCCGGGTACCGTTCGTCTGCGTATCAGCTGTATCTTTTTCTTTTTTACATGCGGAACCATGATTATTCCATTCTGGAGACGGCTCGCTGGAATGCCTTCCCGGGCTACAGTGAGCATGGAAATCCCGCCAATCAGGCGCTCGACTTTATCAGCGTTGAGGGCATTACGGGAGAAGACGATCCGCAGGATTTTGTTCAGCTTCCCGAATACCAGTGGCTGATGAAACGCGCGGGCGAATTCGGATTCGAACTTTCCTTTCCGGAAAACGATCCGACCGGGATTGCGTTTGAACCCTGGCACTGGCGGTATGTCGCCGGAAACGAAGCGGCTGCCGGCTGAGGTTGAACGATTAAACTTGCGGCAGGTAAATGTGAAACGTTGTGCCGCGGCCCGGAGCGCTTTCCACGATGATGGATCCGCCGGCCTGTTTGATAACGCCGTAAGCGGTGGCGAGTCCGAGTCCCGTCCCTTTGTCTTTTCCCTTGGTCGTAAAAAAAGGTTCAAAGATATGCGCCTGGACATCTTCGCTCATGCCGCAGCCGCTATCCTTGATGCGGATTTCCACATAGCGGCCCGGTTTTAATTCCGATTGTCCATTGCGTGAGGCCTGGTCGAATTCGGCGTTGGCAGTGCGGATTTCCAGCCGTCCGCCTTGCGGCATCGCATCGCGCGCGTTGACCACGAGATTGATGAGTACCTGTTCCATCTGATGGGGATCGACTTTGGTTTTCCCCAGATCCGCGGCCGGAGTGGTTTCCAGTTGAATGGCCTTGCCCAGAAATTTCCGGATCAGATTATCCGTATCAAGCATCAGCTGATTGAGGTCCACGACTTCCGGCTTCACGGGATGCTGGCCCGAGAGCGCGAGCAGCTGGCGCGTCAGTTTTCCGCCGCGCTGAATGAGCTGCTGAATATCCTCGGCTTCTTTACGCCGGGGATCATCCGCCGGCAGATCTTCGGTGAGGTACTGACTGTACGCCGAGACGATGGCCAGCAGATTGTTGAAATCATGCGTGATGGCGCTGGCAAGCCGCCCGACCACCTCGAATTGCTGAGTGCGAAAAAGATGTTTCTGATAAGCGAGGTTTTTTTCCAGCGACCAGATGAAAAAGCCGACGGCAACCGAAAACAGCGCACCCAGAATCAGGATCAGGCTGCTGGCAATCAGCCGGTTAAAGGCCATGTCGGAAAGCACGTAATGATCCCAGAGCAGGACCGTAAAAAGAAAGATCACCAGTGGAATAATCACATGCAGATGCATCCGCGCGCCGGACGGCTTCACAGGTGTTCTCCTTATCGGTTGGGAATCTGATAAAAGCTTAACAGCTTTTTTATAAAACGTCATTCCCCCAATATAAAAAATGTCAGGGATTCCCCGGTATGGCGGCCTGCACGGGTTGTGGTAGAATTTCGCCCTCCCATGATGAAAATGCCACCGTCTATCGCCGTCTTTTTTAGAGCTGGGTCTCTGATTCTTTTGGTTTCCGTCAGTGGCTACCTGGGGTACCGCGGGGTGGCGGAGCCCCGGAAACCGCTGGAAATCGTCCGGATTGCCGACGGCCGGCAGCTGGGCGGCGCGGCTTTGTATGCCGCGCTGGATCAAGGCTATTTTCGCAAACAGGGTCTGGATGTCCGGATTTCCTCTTATGCTTACGGCAAGCTGGCGCTTGAAGCCGTCCTCACGGGGCGAGCGGATTTTGCGACCGTCGCGGAGACGCCGTTTGTCCATGGGGTATTGAACGGGCATGCTTTGCGGCTGGTGACATCGCTTGCGCGCTCGGATGAATTCTACGGAATTTTTCTGGTTCCGGGTTCCGGGATTCAGACGCCTGAAGAACTTCGGGGCCGGAAAATCGGAATGGTGGCCGGGACCACCAGCGATTATTTCCTGCATCTGATGCTGAACCTCAATGGATTAAAACGCGGAGAAGTTGAAATTATTTCGATGTCACCGGCTGCCATTCTGCCGGCACTTCGGGCCGGAGAAATCGACGCGGTTTCGGTCTGGGGAAACATGCTGCAGGATTTGAAGCAGGAATTCGGAAAAGAGGCCATCGTTTTTGATGGCGATGGGATCTATACGTTCTACTGGAATCTGGTGACCTCCCAAACGGAACTGTCCCGGAATCCGGAACGGGTTGAAAAAATCATGCGGGCACTGCAAGAAGGAGAGAAGTGGTGCCACAGCCGGCCCGCCGAATGTAAGGCCGTGACGGCCCGGGCGACCCAGGATAGTTTTGAAGATGTGGCCGCACTTTGGAACAGCCATCAGATGCAGCTGGGTGTCAGCCAGGCGCTTTTAATCAGCTGTGAAAATCAGGCGCGCCTGTTTCGTGAAGAATCCTGGATCAAGCCGCCTTTCCCCAATTTTTTGCATTTCTTTGCGCTTGATGCTTTGCGGAAGGTAACGCCAACCGGCATTACGCTGATCGAATAAAATGAAAATCCGGACGCGTCTTTACATCATTCTGGCCTGTGCGATCGCCTCGCTGGCCTGGTTCTTTGTGGCCAGCCTCATCATTATTGCTTCCATTTCGAGCGGTATCGAAAAAAATGAAGTGTCGCGCGATATCATTAAATCCGTCTTTGAGCCGAATCTCGTTCGCAGTGATTACCAGATTTATTATGAAGAGCGCGCCTATGAGCAATGGCAGCGGCGTTACCGCTCCCTCGTGCATATGCTGGAAGAGAACCGCGATCTTTATAGTTCAGAAACGGAACAGGCCTATTTCAGCGGCATTCTCACGCGCCTGGACAGGATGCGGGATTTCTTCGGACGGCTTCAGAAGAAGTTCGGGCGGGAAATCAACATCACGCTGCGCGGCCAGCTGCTGGAACAATCTCAGGAATGCGTTGTGCTGGTCACCCGGCTGGCGCGGCACAGCCATGAACAAATGGTGGCGTCAGTCAAAATGTTCATCGTGGCCGTCATGCTGTTTCTTGTAAATGCGTTTCTTTTGATTGTCTGGGCCAATCGATGGGTGGTGACCAAGATCATCTCGCCGATTAAGGACTTGCAGGCCGGTGTGAAACGGATTTCCGCCGGAAACTTCAGCTACCGGACGGATTTACAGTCGCGCGACGAACTCGGCTATTTAAGCCGCGCATTCGATGCCATGACGGCGCATCTTGCCAAATCTTATGAGCAATTGACGGATGAGCTGGAAGCGCGTACGCGCGCGGAAGTGAAGCTTCGACGTTTTAATGAAGAGCTGGAAGAGCGGGTGCAGCAGCGCACCGTCGAACTTAAGGAACTGAATGCCTCGCTTGCGGATGAAGTGATGCGGCGCCGGCAGGCGGAAGCGGCGCTGACAGCGGTGAATGAAGAACTGGAAGAGCGCGTTCGCGAAAGAACGGCTTTGGCGGAACGGCGGGCGGCCAAGCTGCGTGAACTTGCCTCGGCCCTGACGGTTGCCGAACAGAAGGAAAGGCGCCGGCTGGCGCAGATTCTTCATGATCATCTGCAGCAAATGCTGGTCGCTGCCAAAATTAGTCTGGCCCGCGTCTCTCACGAAGCGAAAGGGCGGAATATCGAGACGCATGTGCAGCAGGTGCAGGAATTGCTTGATGAATCCATTGCGGCCTCCCGTTCGTTTACGGTGGAATTGAGCCCGCCGGTTCTGCATGATGCCGGATTCGGACCGGCCATGGAATGGCTGGCGCGCTGGATGGAAGAAAAGCATGAATTACTGGTGGAGGTGGATACCGGTGAGGAGACGATGCTGCTGACCGACGATGTTAAGATTTTTCTTTTTCAGGCGGTTCGCGAAGTGCTTTTTAATGTGGTCAAGCATGCGGAAACGAACCGCGCTTCGGTGCGGCTGATGGCAAAAAAAGACCGGATTGTGATTATGGTCGAGGATCGCGGACGCGGGTTTGATCTGGAGAGTCTGGAACGCGGTGAAGGTGGTTTTGGTTTGTTTAATATCCGGGAACGGCTGGAAATGCTCGGCGGCCGGCTGCAAATCGAAAGTGCGGTTGGAAAGGGATCCCGTTTTACTCTGGAAGCCCCGGCCCAAGCCGCGGAGGCCGAAGCCGTCGGTCGGGGGCGTGGTGAACGGAAGCGGCCGAAGGAGGGGCGCTCCCATGCCATCCGCGTCATGGTAGTGGATGACCACCGGATTCTCCGCCAGGGTCTTGTCAATATGCTGGCCAGCAATGAAGAAATTGAAATCGTAGGGGAAGCCGGGGACGGCGAGGAAGCCGTCAGCAAGGCAGGTGAATTGCTTCCTCAGGTCATCATCATGGATATTACCATGCCCCGGATGAACGGTATTGAAGCCACGCGGCGGATTCGGGATCAGTTCCCGGATATCCGGATCATCGGTTTGTCGCTCCATGATTCTGCCGATGTCAATGAACTGATGCGGCAGGCGGGCGCAAGCGCCTACCATACGAAGAGCGGCCCGATCGATGATCTGGTGATGACCATCCACCAGGTCTGTCATCCGGCGCCTGCCCCCTCGTGAAATTCCGGGCGCGGAGTGGACTTTCGTAGGAGTTCCCCTGATAGGGCATTTTACGAAGTTTAGGTAAAATAAATCTGAAGCGAGGCCTGCAGGCCCGGAGAGCGGAATCCATGGAAGGACCCAAAAAAGTGAATGTCTTACTGGTAGATGACAGTGAAGAGTCTCTAGTGATCATTCGTCACGTTTTTCAGCAATCTTCTTTTGTCAATGTGCTGGATACGGTGAAGGATGGGGAGGAGGCGCTCAAGTATTTACGGCAGGAAGCGCCTTATGAAAACAAGCAGAGGCCGGATCTTGTGCTTCTGGATATCAATATGCCGCGCAAAGGCGGCTTTGAAGTGCTGGATGAAATGAAACAGCATCCGGAGTTGAGCAGCATCCCGGTGGTGATGCTGACGACAAGCGATCGTTCGGAAGATGTGGCCCGGTCCTATTCCAAAGGTGCCTCCTCGTTTATTACCAAGCCGTTTGAATTCCGCCGTTTTGTGGAAATGGCCAACGAGTTTTCGACCTACTGGAGTCAGGTTTCCCGCGTCCCTCCGAATTCTGTCAATTAAGTGTCAGGACAGGCGGTTTTCTTTAAAATCAGACTTGCCGGGAGAAAAGACTGCGTCTCATGCGACTGTTGATTATTGAAGATAATGAAATGGACGTAGAGCTTATCCGGCAGCTGCTCCGCCGGGCCGAAGACGAAATGCCTGAAATTGTCTCGGCTGAAAGTCTGGCTGACGGAATTGCAAAGTTGAAGCAATCCTCCTTTGATCTGATTCTGCTGGATCTCGGGCTGCCGGGCTCCCGCGGGGAAGAAACCATCCGGGAAGCCGAAACCACCATTTTTAAATATCCCACCGTCATTCTTACCGGACTCGACGACCAGCGCCTCGGCGTTCAGGCCGTCCGCAAAGGGGCCCAGGATTATCTGGTCAAAGGGGAGATTACCACATGGGGATTGCGGCGCAGCTTTGCCTACGCGCTGGAGCGGGTCAAGCTGAAGGAAGAGCTGCGCACGATCAACCGGGATCTCGAGCGAAAGGTTCGTGAACGGACGGCGCTGGCCGAAGACCGCGCGCACCGTCTGCGGCAGCTGGCGTCAGCGATTACGCTGGCGGAACAAAAAGAACGCCGCCGCCTGGCGCAGATTCTGCATGATCACCTCCAGCAAATACTGGTCGCGGCCCGCATCGGATTAAATCAGATCAAAACGCTTTCGCGTGAAGAAAGCCTGCGGCCGTCACTCAAACAGATGGAAGATTTGCTGGATGATGCGGTATCGGTTTCCCGTTCGTTTACTGTTGAATTAAGTCCGCCGATTTTGCGCGACGCCGGCCTGGTGGCGGCGCTTCACTGGCTGGCCCGCTGGTTTCACGAAAAATATCAGTGCACGGTTCATGTCGAAGCCGAATCCGAGTTAAAGGACATTTCCGACGAGATCAAAATTTTTCTGTTTCAAGCGGTACGCGAATTGCTGCTGAATGTGATCAAGCATGCCGGCAAGGATGAGGCGCGCATCGAGTTTTTTATGAAGGAGGCCCACCTGTGTCTGCGTGTTTCCGACGAGGGGGCCGGATTTCAGCCGGAAATCCTGAGTCAGTCGGGTTCCGAAGGCTTCGGAATTTTCAGTATCCGGGAGCGGCTCGAAATGCTGGGCGGCGGAATGGAAATTGACAGCGCGCCGGGCAAAGGAACCCGCTGCCTGCTTTCGGTGCCTACGGTGGAACCTCAAAAATCCGTCGAAAAACAGGAAATAAAAGCCGCTGAAAAGCAAAAAAAGGAAGCGGTTGAAGTGGAAACGCCCTCCAATGGATTTATCCGGGTTCTGGTGGTGGATGATCACAAGCTGCTGCGCCAGGGTTTGATCAATATGTTGAATAATAATCAGGATATCCGTGTTATTGGAGAAGCGGGGGATGGAGAAGAAGCCGTGCAGAAAGTCGAGCGCCTGAAGCCCGATCTCGTGCTGATGGATGTCAGTATGCCCCGCATGAACGGCGTTGAAGCCACGCGCATTATCCGCGATCGTTTTCCCGACGTGCATGTGATCGGCTTATCGCTGCATGATACCAGCGATATGGCGGAGCGGATGACCGAAGCCGGCGCATCGGCTTATTTTACGAAGACCGGTCCGATTGATGAACTGGTCCATGTGATCCGGGAGCATCACTGATCGCGGAAAAGTTCTGAAATCCCCCACAGCATTTTGGGGGAATCGTGTCTTTAGATGATGAGAAGTTTAGCCGCTGTTGTTTCTAACCAGAAAGGGAAGAAGCACTACCTTCATGCGGTTCCGGATTCTATTTTTTGTCTTAGCATGTCTGATCGGGCAGGGCCCCTCCGCGGCTGCTGCTTCTAAAGCTATTACGGATTTTTCCCTCGAAGAACTTCTGGAAACCGAGGTGGTTTCCGCCGCCCGGTCTTCGCGTCCGCTTTCCCAAACGCCTGCCGCCATTTTTGTCATTGATCAGGAAGATATCCGGCGTTCCACTGCCCAGCATGTGCCTGAATTGCTGCGTATGGTTCCGGGGGTGGAAGTGGCACGCATTGATGCCCATACCTGGGCCATTACAGCCCGCGGTTTTAATGGCGCGCTTGCCAATAAACTTCTGGTGATGATTGATGGCCGCAGTGTGTACACGCCGCTTTATGCCGGTGTTTACTGGGATGCGCAGGATCTGGTGCTGGAAGATATCGAGCGGATTGAAGTGATTCGCGGGCCGGGCGGAAGTCTTTGGGGATCGAACGCCATCAACGGAGTCATCAATATTATTACGAAACATACCAGCCGCACTCAGGGATTGCTGGCCACGGCCGGAGGCGGGGATGAATTCCAGGAAGGCGTCCTCCGGTACGGCGGAAAAGCCGGCGAAGAGCTGACTTACCGGGGTTACGGAAAATTTTTCAATCACGATTCCACGGGGTCGGCCAACGATGCCTGGTATCTCGGCCATGGCGGTTTTAGAACGGATTGGCAGAAGGATGCAGAAAATCATTTTACTTTGCAGGGGCATTACTACAATGGTGAAGAAGATATCCGCATATCCGAAGTGACGCCCACGTCGCCCTTTATCCGCACTGTGAATGAAGACCAGTCCCTGGCTGGGGGGAATGTCATTCTCAGATGGGATCATTTGTTTGAGGATAAGAGCAGCGGATCCCTCCAGACTTATTTTGATTACCGCAAACGCGATCAGAGCACCTTCGAGGAAATCCGCTACACCTGGGACATTGAATGGAAACACCAGTTCTTCTGGGGCGAGCGCCAGGAGATTGTCTGGGGAGCCGGTTACCGGCTGCAAGCGGATGAGACGACCGGCAGTTTTAGTGCTTTTTTTGAACCGGAAGACCGGATTACCCATCTTTACCAGGCGTTTCTTCAGGACACGGTGACGCTTGTGCATGACCATCTGTGGTTTACGGCCGGCGTCAAAGTGGAAAAAAATGATTTTTCCGGATTCGAAATCCAGCCGACGGCGCGTCTGGCCTGGAATCCGCATCCCGAGCACACGCTGTGGGCGGCTTTTTCCCGGGCCGTGCGCATTCCCTCGCGTTTTGACCATGACCTCGGAATTAATTCCTGGTTGACGCCGGGAGTGGTGCTGGCCCGGCTGCGCGGAGACCCCAACAAGGATTCCGAAACCCTGCTGGCGTATGAGGCCGGCTACCGGATGCAGCCGCATGAGCGCGTTTCGTTCGACACGGCCTTCTTTTATAACGTTTACGATAACCTCACGACGTTTTTGACCGGCACTTCATTCGGCGAAAACGGGTATACGGTGCTTCCGGTCTACTTTGACGATCATGCCGAGGCGGAAACCTATGGCGCCGAGGTTTCGATGATGACGGAACTGGCTCCCTGGTGGCGCGTCAAAACGGCGTACACGTTTCTGGAGATGCAGATCCACGCCAGTGCGGATCCCTTCGGCGTGGCGGAAAATGAGGAAGGCGCCAGCCCCCATCATCAATTGCATATTCGTTCGCATCTGAATCTTCCTTACGATATCGAGTTCGACACCGTATTTCGGTTTGTAAGCCGCTTGTCCGGCCAGGATGTTCCGGCCTATGTGGAGGCCGATATCCGCGTGGGCTGGCGGCCCATGGATCATGTGTTGATTCAGGTGATCGGCAGCAACCTGCTGCATGGACAGCATCTTGAATTTGGATCGGGGGCACGGGTTGAGCCCGAGCGCTCCGTTTTTGCGGAAGTGAAAGTGGAGTTTGACTGATGTCCCCTAACCGTTTACTCATTTTCGGTTTGTCGGGACTTCTGCTTTTCTTCTCTTGGCCGGGTTTTGCCTTGGCTCAGCGGTTTCATGAAGAAGAAGTGAAGGCCGCTTTTCTTTATCAGTTTACCAAGTTTGTTGAGTGGCCGTCGAATCACGAAGTGGATGGCGGTAAATTCAATTTGTGTGTGGCCGGAGATAATCCGCTTGAGGGCACTCTGGGACGGCTGGAAGGGGCTTCAGTTAAAGAGAAAATCATTGAAGTCCGGTATGCCCATGACTGGCGTTTTCTCGAGGGGTGCCACATGCTTTATGTCAGCCCGTCGGAGCGAGACCAGATGTTTTCCATTTTAAGAAGGGCGGCTGCGGAACCCATTCTGACCGTCAGTGAAATACATGGTTTTATCGAGCATGGCGGGATGATCAATTTTGTAAGGGAAGGACGTAAAATCCGGTTCGAGGTGAATCAGCAGAGTGCGGAACAGTCGCGGTTGAAAGTCAGTTCCAAATTACTGCAGCTGGCGATTCGTGTTATCCGGTGATGAATTTTTTGTATGGCAAGCCTGTTTAAAAATATAACAATCCGGCAGCGCGTTTTTTTTGTCATCGGTTTGACGACGACGGTCGCGCTGCTTCTTGCGTTTGCGGCGTTCTTTACCCAGAATTTTCTTATTCTCACGGAAAAGCAGCGTAATAAACTGCTGGTTCTGGCCCGCGTACTCGCCATTAATAATGAAGCCGCCCTGGCTTTTGATGACAAAACAGCGGCGGAAGATACGCTGGCCGCTCTCCGGGCCGAACCGCACATTGATTCGGCAGGTCTTTATGATGTCCGCGGGCAATTGTTTGCCCGGTATGGAGAAGGTCCGCTTCTGGCGCAAATGCCCCGGCCTCGGGATTCGAGCGTAAAATACCGGGACGGCTATTATGAAGTGATCTGGCCGGTTTATCTACAGGGCGACTTTATCGGAACTCTGTATTTGCGGGCAGATGTGGTTGAGCTGATCAACATTTTTACGAGATTTATCCTTGCCGGGTTTCTTATCATTTTAGTTTCCGGGCTGATTGCCTTTTTTGTCGCCGCCCGTCTCCAGCGGAATATTTCTGAGCCCGTCCTTCAGTTGTCCCAGCTGGCGCGGCGCGTGTCCACGCAGCGGGATTATGGCCTGCGTGCCTCAAAAATCAATGAGGACGAAATTGGGAATCTGGTAGAAAGTTTTAATGAGATGTTGACCGAGATTCAGAAGCGGGATCAGGCGCTTGTGCGTTCGAATCATGATCTGGAACAGTTTGCGTATGTGGCTTCTCATGATCTGCAGGAGCCGCTGCGAATGGTTTCCAGTTTTGCGGATTTGCTGTCGGAAACAAGCCGGGGGAGACTGGATCCTGAATCCGATCAGTATATTACCTATGTACGGGAAGGCGCCGTGCGGGCCAGTACGCTGATCCGGGATCTTCTGGAATACTCCCGGGCACGCAGCCAGTCGCATCCGATGGGAACCGTGGATTTGGAAAAAGTTTTTGCCGACATGACGCTCACGTTCAAAGTTCTGGTTCGCGAAACCGGTGCGGAGATCACGCATGACCCGCTTCCCGTCGTGACGGGAGATAAATTAAAGCTGCCGCTTTTATTCCAGAACCTGATCGGAAATGCATTGAAATTCCGGCATCCGGACCGGGTGCCCAAGGTGCATGTCAGCGGACGCCGCATGGAAGACCAGTGGCTTTTTTCTGTGCGGGACAACGGTATCGGAATTGAACCCCGCTATGCCGACCGGGTTTTTGTCATTTTCCAGCGGCTGCACGCTCGTAAAGTCTATGAAGGAACCGGAATCGGTCTGGCGATTTGCAAGTCCATCGTAGAAAGCCACAACGGCCGGATCTGGGTGGAATCCATTCCCGGGGAAGGTTCGACGTTCTTTTTTACACTGGCTTTGAATCCCGGAGAAAACCGCCCCTGAAATATCAGGAGGGCTTGGAAAGACGGGCCTGTTCGAACCAGAAGGACTGGATGGCGCGCACGAGTGCCAGCAGATCGGAAAAACCCATCGGCTTGCTCAAGACGGCGTTGGCATGCAGCCGGTAGCATTCCCGGATTTCCTCGGGGGATCGTGAGCTGGTGAAAACCAGAACCGGAATGGCGGAAAGTTCCGGGTGGGTTTTGATTTCCGCAAGAATCTCCCGGCCGTTTTTCCCCGGCATATTGAGATCCATCAAAATCAGGTCGGGAAGCGCTGTCTTTGCGCTGTTACAAAGACGCGGTCCTATTTTCTGACCGTCCTCGATTATTTCCGTCTCGTGCGGAAGCCCTAATTTTTTCAACGCTTCCTTCAAAAGCGCGGCATCCGCCGGATTATCTTCTGCAATCAGAATCAACATACGTTTATTTTAGGCTTACGGCCCGGCTCTGACAAGAAAATGCTCGGCCGGCTTGTCGGGGCAATCCTGATTTTTCCGGTTCGGGTTGCAACGCCGCGTTCTATTTCTTATTATTTTTATATGATGCTATTCGAAAAAAGCACCGACCATCTTGACCTTGCGCCTCCGGGCGGTCATGTCTGCCAGGTCCATTTTGCGGAGCGGACCCTCGTGGAGAGCGTGGCGCGTTTTGCTGTCTCTGGTTTAAATAAAGAAGAAACCGTCGTGCTGATTGGTTCGGCAAATCACCTGAGGCAAATCCAGAAAGAACTGGCGCAGGCTTCTGTGTCACTTGCCCGGGCGCAGGAATCACGCCGTCTGATTCTTTTGGATGCAGGAATTCTTCTGAAGATGTTTATGCGGGACGGAGAACCCGACAAGCGGATTTTTAAGCGGGTATTCGGCGAACTTCTGGAAAGTCTCAATCCCGGAAGGAATCGCATCCGCGTCTGGGGCGAAATGGTGCAGCTGTTGTGGCGGGATGGGAAGAAGCCCATGGCGCTTCAACTGGAAGAAATGTGGAACCAGTTGCTGTTGCAGTTTCCGTTTTTCCTTTTTTGCACTTATGGAATGGATGCTTTTCATGAAACGGAAGCTTCTTCCGGTGTGAAGGAAGCCGTTTTCCGGGCGCATCAGCACACGATCACCAATCCGGAATCAGGACGCGTTCAGCGGTGGCTGGATCATGCCATTCTGGAGGTGCTCAAAAGCAAGCCGGACGAGTACGAAGCATTTGAACAGTGGAAAGCCGGTGCCATTCCTCCCGTGCGCTCCATGACGGCCTGGCTGCGCGATGTGATGCGGTACAAAGCTCCCGGGATTCGTGAGAGGGCCCGTGAATTATATGAGTGCTATTTAAGCGCGACCAGCTAAAATCCCTGCCATGACTTCCGGCCGTTGGACGGCTTATGACGTCCTCTAT
>CAZGID010000026.1:0-20071 GCA_964526065.1 uncultured bacterium | reverse complement strand
CGTTTCAATTATACAGGCCGTTTTTCGCGTTTGCTATAGAAAAGATGGTCTTTTCATCATTTTGAGGCATAATTTTAGCCAAAACCGCCGTTAATTAAGGGAAAGCGGCATAATGAAATCCACATCACTCTCCACGCGCATACTCCAGGTATTCCTGCTGGCCCTGGCGGCCGGACTGGGAGGCGCGAGCTTTCTCGTGCCGGGCCTGGCCCGGGAGGCCTTCCTCCGGGGCACCTATCCTCTGCTCTGGCTGCTTTTCTTTTACTGGGTGCTGACCTTGCGGGACTGGCGCCGTCTTCTGCTGCCGTCATTCCGTCCATGGCTGCGTCACAATGGAGGCCTGTTGTTCTTTTGCCTGCTTCTGACCGCTGCGGTGTTCTGGAGTTCGCCGCCCTTTTTACGGGTGCTCTCGGATGAGGCCAATCTGTTGAGTGTCTCGCAGTCCCTGGCCGACCGCCAGCGCCCGGAAATTGTGCTCTCCAGCGCCCAGTACGGCTTTGCGTTCCGGCCGCTGGCCGTTACCTTTCCGATCCGGCCGCTCATGTTCCCGTTTCTGGTTCATCTCTTGCACGGCTTGCTCGGTTATGCCGTCGTTCACGCCTTCATCATCAATTTTATAGCGCTCTGGGGACTCCTCTCCGTTCTGGCGGTCTGGATTGCCAACCGCTTCCGCCGCCTGGCTGGCGCGGCCGCCGCTCTGCTGGTCGCCGCCCAACCGATTGTGACTGAAGCCGCCACCTCGGCCGGATTTGATTTACTCAATGCCTTGTTCCTGCTGCTCGCGCTGGCGGCTCTGCATCATTTTCTGCGCCAGCCGGCCGCTATTTCCTTCCGGCTGCTCTGGGTGCATCTGGTGATGGCCGCCCATATCCGTTATGAATCCGGTTTTTATCTGGTCAGCGGAATCGGTCTTCTGTTTTTATGCCGGCGGCTCCGGCGCGAATATTTTTCTTCGTCGCTGCTCTTCGCCTGGACCCCGTTGCTGCTTTTGCCGCTGCTCTGGCACCGGATGGCAGCGGATGAGCCATATTTTCTGCTGGGCAGCACGCCAGCTTTTTCGCTCGAATATTTCTTCCGTAACACCTCCCTCTTTTTCGAGCTGTTGTTCGGCAGCAAGGCTTCTCCGTTTCCGGTTTCTTATGTCAATCTGGCCGGACTGGCCGGATTAATTCTCATGATCTATCTGGTTCTTCGCCGCGAATGGCTGCAGGAGACGGGCGGGCGGACGTTCTTCGGCATTGCCGTCGTCTGGCTCGCCGGCCTCTGGGGAATTTTGGCCTCTTATTATTACGGCGATATCGCGCGGCAATCGACCGCGCGCTATTATGTGCCGTTTTTTATTCTTCTCTCCGTCTCGGCGGTATGGATGACGGCTCGCTTCCGCATTTTCGAAAAAAAATCATTTGCGGTTTTCTTCACCGCCCTTTTTGTTTTTATCGCCGCCCATGGCCGTTCGGCGGAAAAAAGCATCACCGGCGAACTGGATCTTCCGCGCCGCCACCGGCATGTCATGAATTTCCTCAATGGCTTGCCCGATTCGAATTTTCTGATCATCACGGACCGGCCGGTGCATTACACCATCCATCGCATGGCGGCGATTGATTTTGAAGCCGCCGCCAAATTCGAAGAACGCATCCGCCGGGATTTCAAAGCGCATTTGTATCCCGCCATTTACATCGTTCAGGAAGTAAATGCCGATACGGGCGAAGTTCAGGAAGGAATGCAGTGGGAAACGGCCTTGCCGCTGGAAACAGCCTTTGAAATCCAGAATGCCGACCGCACGTTTATCCGGATTTCACGGGTGTCCCGCTCATGAACCAGGCCGCCAAGCTGCCGCGCATTTATGATCCAGCCGAAGGCCGTCCCCGCGCGCTGGAACAACTGATTTTGCAGCTCGGCATCGAAGCCCTTGCCAAACGCTACGGCGTGCGGCCCGCCACCGTCCGCGGCTGGCTGCGCGGCGAACATAAACCATCGCGCCGCACGCTGGAACGCGCCGGCCGGAAATTATTCTAGGCCGCGGCGGCGGCTTCTTCTGCGCTCGTCATTTCGAGCAATTCCAGCACCCGGTCCATCGGAATCACCACGGAATATCCGGAATTTTCAATGCCGCTGCCGAAGGCGCGCGTCTGCCGCGTATACCAGCGGTCATCAAATGGAATAAATTCCGAAACCACGCCAATCACCCAGAAGCGTGTTTCAGTCAGGCTGATGCGTTCGGCCTCAATCACCGGCCCGCCGCTGTTGCCGTAAACCGTCGGACAGTCAATGATCACGGTCTGTTTTTCGTCGTTCTTTCCCGCCACCGCCCCGCGCCGCAAAAGCGGCCGGCTGTAATCGATCTGCGGATAATTTGCCAGCCCAAGCGACAGCGGATAGCCAAACACAAAAACTTCATTGCCGACCGAAATATCCGCGTAGCGGCGGATCAAGTCGGGACTCGCTCCCAAAAGCGTTCCTTCCGCCGACTTTCCGGCCTGTACTTTCTGAACGACGCCCGGCACAAAGGTCAGCGATTTTCCCGCCGTCCCTTCCATCACCTGGCCGAGCCGGATGACGGCCACATCGCTGGTTTCATGCAGCCGGGCATTTCCTTCCGCATACAGTTTTTCCAGCTCCAGCTCCAAATACATCGCATCGTTGATTTCTTCTTCCTGCGGATAGGAGAGCAGTAAAATTTTATTTCCCTTCGGACGAAACGCACCGTTTTCCAGCTCATGGAAAAGAATATGGCGCGCGGAAACAAAAAAAGCTTCGCCCGCCTCATTGTTGACATAAAAGCCGGTCGCCGCCGGCCCTTTTTCAAAACTCACCAGCACCGGGTAGCGGACCAGGTCGGCCGGAACCGCCCGCTCGGCAAGCGCCGGGGAGCCGGCCAATAAAACACCAAGCGCGATCCCGAATCCCAACGGCCTCATGGAGCCTCCCGCCGGCTTTGAGGAATCAAAATCGAACTCAGGGCTTCGCCCAGGTCCGGATGCTGAAAACGATAACCGGCTTCCATCGCCCGCCGCGGCAGCACTTTCTGCCCGGAAAGCAGCATCTCTTCGGCCATCTCGCCCAACAGGGTTTTTAAAACAAATCCGGGCACCGGAAAAAAGGAGGGCCGGTGCAGCACCCGCCCGAGTTCGCGGCAAAATGCCTGCATGCGGACGGGCTGCGGCGCCGTGGCATTCACAGCGCCGGACAAACCGTTTTCCTGCAGCGCAAAGGCAATCACACCCGCCACATCATCGCGGTGCACCCAGGAAAACCATTGTTTTCCAGAGCCTAAAGGACCGCCCAGAAAAAATTGAAACGGGGGCAGCATTTTCTCCAAGGCTCCGCCGCCTTCCCCCAGGACAATCCCCGTCCGGATACGAACCACGCGGATTCCCGCCTCTTCGGCTTCGCGCGCCGCCGCTTCCCACTGGCGGCAGGTCTCCGCCAGGAAGCCCTGGCCGGCCGGCGAGCTTTCATCCAGATCGCCTTCAGGAACGTTGCCGTAATAACCGATCGCCGAACCATTGATTAAAACCCGCGCGCGCACACCGGGCTGACGCATAGCCTTGATCAGCAGCCGGGTACTGTCGACGCGGCTGGCCACAATGCGTTTTTTGTGTTCCGCCGTCCAGCGCTCAGAAATGCTGGCGCCGGCCAAATTGATGACAGCATCGGCATCCGTCACTTCGGCCGTCCACGCGCCCAGCTGTTTTCCATCCCACTCAGCGGCACGGCCCGCCGGCAACGTTTGATCCGGATGACGCGTCAGAACGACCAGCTCATGGCGTTGATCCTGCAGCAAAGGCAACAGGGCATGACCGATAAAACCGCTGCCGCCTGCAATTACGATTTTCATACGGCACCTCCTTGGGAATCTTGGGGGGAACAGGAAATAAAATCGTCCAGCAAAGCAGAATATCCGGTCTTGAAATCGGGAAACACCGGCGACCAGCCGAGCTCGCGCAGCTTCCGGTTACGGCAGCGTTTGCCGCCGGCCGGCTCGCTGGCCCGGTTCCGGAATTCTTCCTTCCGTCCCAGCCGCCGTAAAATCCAGTGCTCCATTTCAGATTTCCGCACCGGGAAATCATCGCAGCCCAGATAAATTTCACCGGGCTTTCCCTGTTTAAAAAGCGTATCGACGGCAGTGACAATATCGGCCACATGAATCAGATTGAGAAAGCGGTCCGGTTCTTCGTCCGGCGAAGCCCCTTCGCGCGCCAGCTTTTCAATCCGGTTCCGGCGCGGTCCGTAAATGCCGCCCAGTCGCAAGACAATGGAAGGAAAACCGGAAGAAAGCACCAGCGACTCGGCTTCAAGCAGCAAACCGGCACGGCGTGAATCCGCCGCCGGATCGGCGGCTTCATCCACCCAGCCGCCCTTGTTTTCGCCATAAACGCCCACGCTGGAAAGATAAAGCATGAGAAAAGGCGCCGGTTTTTTCTTGCGAGATTCGAGAAAATTCCGGAGCCCGTCCACATACACGGCGCGATACGCTTCTTCCGTCCGCTCCGCCGGCGCCATCGCGATCACAATAAAATGCGCAGGCGGCAGCGCTTCCAGGGTGGCCGGCTGCGTGACATCCGCCACAAACGGAATCATGCCCCGCTCTTTCAAACCTGCCGCCCGCTGGGCGGAACGTGTCATGGCATAAACCTGCTGCATTTTCTGCGCATAGAAACGGCCGATCGCGCTGCCCGTGTAACCGGCTCCGGCAATTAAAATGTGATACACATCCGTCCCCTCTCAGAATTTCTCAACAATCTGCCCCTTTCCGATTTCGCGCAAGACGGCCGTGGCATAGGATCCGCGCGGCAAATCGAAAGCCAGGTCGATCCAGTCTCCGCTGTCATCACGGCCGGACCGCACTTCAGGCGCAGCCAGCGGAACGCGCAGCGGCCGCCGGGCGCCTTCGCAGCGCAGCCAGCCGCGCTGGGAAAAATCCTCCTCGCCTAATCCGCTTTCCTTCAAACAGGCCCGTTCGATTTCCGCCGGTCTTCCTTCGGGCCACGTCATGGTGCATCCGTACAAAGGACCGCTCGGCGAGATTTCCAGCCGCTGCGCCCGCGGCATTTCCTCTTCCGGATTCTCGACGCGGAAGACCGCGCCGTTGTCGTGTTTAAATGCCAGATCTCCCGTTTCGACTTGTTCAAGGGATTCAAAACGCCGCGTCAGCAAAAGATTAAACAGCTCCGACTGCAAGGCCGTCAGATAAAAACGAATCATGGATTTGCCCAGCCCCAGAACCGATTTTTTTTCGTTTCCGCCGGTTCTTGCCATCGACCGGCAGAGCGTGTGGCAAATCCGGAAATCACGCGGCCACAAATCCGCCGCTTCGGCATAACGGCCGGCTTGAAACAGTTCACGCGCCTCGCGCACGGCGCCGGTTTCTTCCTCCCGCGGCATCCCGGCAATACGCGCCGCCGCGGTCCGGTAATCCTGCCGCAGAATATCGCGTCCCACATCCGCATTGTCCTGCCGCATGCCAAAGCGCTGCGGCCCGAAAAAGTTCGGCAAACCGCGGCTGGCGAGCATTTCCAAACCGCGGCGGACATCCGCTTCGCGCGAGGCATCCACATCCCGCAGGCGGATACGAAAACGGTTGCCGCGCAAATGCCCGATGCGCAGTTTATTCCGGTGGCGGGTCTGTTCCAGAATCCGGGCACGGGGATGTTCCCAGGCGGCCAGTTGTGCGGCATCCACTCCCCACACACTGATCCACTGACGCGTGCGGCCGCGCGCATCTTTCAGCCCGGCCGTTCCGATTTGTTCAAACGAAATGCGGCAGGCGCGCGCCAGATCACGCACCAAATCCGTCGTGGCCAGATTTTCTTTCTCAATCCAGAGATAGTGGTGTTCCCCTTCGCCTGAAGGAAGATAGGCCGGAATTTCCGTCACTTCAAAATCCTCCGGCCTTTCTTTGAACGACGCGGCGACCGGCGGAATCTCCCGGGTCAAACAGAAGCTCCCGGTTTCATGAGTTGGCGCGGATTTAGAAAGCATGGCCCTATTGTACGCTTTTACGGGTCCGGCACAAAGCGCTGTCCCGGCCTTGCCGGGTGTGAGAAAATGGAAGACATGAGCGAGAACCCGGACAAAATCCACAAGGAATTGCTGGAATCCATACGAAAAATGCTGGGCGACAAACCGGCCGTCCCCCCTGAACCCGATCAAGCCGGCTCCGGCCCGGAAGAAGAGCGGCACACACGCCGGGAAGAACACCTGCGTTTTGATCTGAAACCCAAACAAGTTAAAAAATACCTCGACCGCTTTGTGATTCAGCAGGAAGCCGCCAAGCGCGTGCTCGCCACGGCGGTCTGCGATCACTACAATCATGTGCGCAGCTGCCGTTCCAGCCAGGGCTGCCGCTCCTACGCCAAGCAAAACGTCATCATGCTCGGGCCGACCGGCATCGGTAAAACCCATCTCGTTCGTCATCTGGCCGAACTCGTGGGCGTGCCCTTCGTCAAAGCCGATGCCACGAAATTCAGTGAAACCGGTTATGTCGGCGGCGATGTTGAAGACCTGATCCGGGATCTCGTCAAGCGCGCGGAAGATGATCTGGAACTGGCGCAGTACGGCATGGTGTATCTGGATGAAATCGACAAGATTGCCGGGAATGCCTCCGTCGGCGGACGCGACGTCAGCGGCAGCGGCGTGCAGCGCGGACTCTTGAAAATCATGGAAGAAACCGAAGTGCCGCTGCGGAATCCCCAGGACATTCAGTCCCAATTTCAATCGCTGATGGAAATGCAGAAAGGCGGCAAGGCAAAGAAACCGACGATCAACACCCGGCATATTCTTTTCATCGTCAGCGGTTCCTTTGACGGGCTTGTCCCCATTATCGAGCGCCGGCACAAAGACGCCCGGATCGGATTTTCCGGCCACCGCCTCCCGGCCGCTGAAACTCAGACGGATGTGCTGAGCCGCGTCGAAACCCGCGATTTTATCGAGTTCGGACTCGAATCCGAATTTATCGGCCGCCTCCCGGTACGCGTCGTCTGCCATCCGCTGGATGAAGAGGCGCTGTACCAGATTCTGACTCGATCCGAAGATTCCATTCTGCGGCAGTACAGCGCCGCATTTGAAGCCTACGGCATCCGCATGCATATTGATGACAAGGCTCTGTGGGAAATCGCCAAACTGGCGGCCCGGGAAAAAACCGGAGCCCGGGGCCTTTTTACGGTATGCGAGCGGGTTTTCCGGGATCTTAAATACGAACTGCCGTCCAGCCGTTTGCGCGAGTTCCGTCTTACGGCCGACATGGTCGATGCGCCGTACGCGGCCCTGGGGGAATTACTGAAGGAAGAACGGCAGGAGCAGAAGCAGGCGATTGCCGCGGAAATCCGCCATTTCGAAAAGGCATTCCACGAAGCCAATGGAATCCGGCTCGCCTTTTCACCGGACGCCGTGGCGGCCGTGCAGGAGAAAATCGTACGCGAAGACGAAGAAACGCGGAAGTATCTGGAGCAGATTTTCTCGAATTACCGCTACGGTCTGGATCTGATCCGCCAGAAAACCGGCAAGGATCAATTTACGATTGAACGGGCCGCCATCGAAAACCCCAACGCCTTCCTGGACCGCTGGATCAAGGAAACCTACGAATAAATTCCGGTCCGTTATTCGGAATCGGAACCCAGCGACGCGCCCAGGCTCTTCAACCCGCTGGTGAGACTCTTCGCTTTATCCTTTAAGGCCGCCGCCGCTTCTTCGGCGGATTGTTTGGTCGAGGAAGCCGCATCCGTCATCCCGCTGCCCGCAGACTTCAGAACATTTCCGGCGGAGGCAGCTGTGCCGCTCAACGTATCGACATTCAGCTTCATCCCCGCGGCCTGCAGCTGCCCGGCCATATCCCCGGCAAAATCCCGCACGAGGGTTTCAGAACCCGCCAACGCCCCGGAAACGGAATCCGAAAGCGCCGAGATATTGATGTCGGTCAGGGTATGCAGCGCGGTACCGCTGAGCGCCTTGACGAGTACAATCCGCACCACGCTGTCCAGACTGTCGAGGTGGTGGAACTCTTCATGCAGATTAATCGGGTATTCGCGCACGACGGGTTCCGTGCGGCCTCCCGAGTAATCTTTGTAAACCACGCGGCCGATTTTAAGCTCCATCGAATCAATCTGAATTCCCATCGGCTTGGCGGCTTCCGGTTTGTCGGCGGGCTTTTCTGGAACTTTTTCCTCGGCCTCTTCTTTTTGTACCGGCTTCAGGAAATCCAGATTCACACGGCCTTCGGCATTCTTCACGACCACAAATTCTTCCAGATACAGTTTTACGTCCTCAAGATGAATCGTGCCGCCCAGAATATTGCCCAGATGATAGTCCACATAAATTTTGGGAAGATCCGCCATCATGGGTTCCGGGAAACCGTCCGGATTGTAAATCCGGAGCCCTTCGATATCGATCAGCGTGTGCCGGAGGCCGACATGCAGTTTTTCGACCTTAAGCGGCAGCCCCGTGGCCATCTTGACCCCCGTTTCGACCGCAAATTTGGCAATCAAATCTTTTCCGAAAAGAACAACGGCAATCAAAACGACCAGCGTGATTAAAATGAACTTAATGACTTTCATGAAGGGCTCCTTTCACCGTGTGCCGGAAAATCAATTTATGATAAGATGCAGCGGCTGTCAATTCAAAGTCGAAGGCAGCCAAACCCTTTCATTTCGGAGCATCGCATGAACCCCCTACATCCCGGATTTACACTGGACGCCTTCCAGAAGGAAGCGCTGGGCTGGATTGACCGGGAACATTCGGTTCTCATTTCGGCTCCGACCGGCGCCGGCAAAACGCTCATTGCCGAATACGCCACCGATACCGCGCTCGCCCGCGGCGAAAATGTCGTTTATACCGCCCCGATCAAGGCGCTCAGCAACCAGAAGTTCCGCGATTTCCGCAGCCGCTACGGAGCGGAGCGGGTGGGGATTCTGACCGGCGACGTCTCGATCCAGCCCGATGCCGACATTCTGATCATGACCACCGAGATTTACCGCAATTCGCTTTTCGAGGATGCCGAGCGGATTCGTAAAACAGGCTGGATTATTTTCGACGAGATTCATTATCTGGATGACCCCGAACGCGGCACCGTCTGGGAAGAAGCCCTTCTTTTTACACCGCCGCATATCCGCATTCTTGCGCTCAGCGCGACCGTGCCGAATGTGCGGCAGCTGGCCGACTGGATTCAATCCGTCCATGAGCGGCCCATTGCCGTCGTCGAAGAAAGCCACCGGCCCGTACCGCTGCATTTTATGTTTCAATGCCAGGGCCGGTTGATCAAGAATCTCAAGACGCTGCGGCACCAGGGATATCTGAACCGGGATGACTGGCAGGTGCGGCCCCGCGACCGGCGCCGCGGCATCCGTCCGCCCCGCCCGCTGCCCAACCGCCTCGACAGTCTGCTGCATCATCTGATCGAAGCCGGACGCCTGCCGGCCATCTATTTTGCATTCGGCCGCCGGCGCACAGAACTGCTGGCCCAGGAATCCCTGCATTTCAATCTGCTGCAGGCGGAAGAACGGAAAGCCATTTCCTCACTCTTTCAGGAACTGCTGGAACGCTACGGCCTTGAAAATGACAAAACCGCCGAAGAAATGCGCCCCCTGATTGAGCATGGCGTCGCCTATCATCACGCCGGCATGCTGCCAACGCTGAAAGAGGTGGTAGAACAACTTTTTACGAGCCGGCTGATCAAGCTGATTTTCACCACGGAAACATTCGCGCTCGGCATTAACATGCCGGCCCGTACCGTGGTTTTTGATGAATTGGAAAAATACTACGGGGACGGCTTTCGTCCACTCACCACCCGGGATTTCTACCAAATGGCCGGACGCGCCGGACGTCGCGGCATGGATGCGGAAGGTTATGTCTATGTCCGGATCAACCCGCGCGACATTTCATTTCCCAAGGTGCAGCGTATTCTTTACGGCCAGCCGGAATCCATCCGCAGCCAGTTGAATACGACGTATGCCACCCTGCTGAATCTCTACCGCAACCTTGGAAAGAAACTTCTCGAACTCTACCCGCGAACCTTCCATCATTTTCAATCCGAAAAGCGCGGGCGGCGCGAGGGCTACGAATTGATTGAACGCAAGCTGACCATGCTGCGGGAAATGGGCTATTTGCACGACGAAGGGCTGACCGATCGCGGCGAATTTGCCGCGTCTCTATTCGGTTACGAATTGCTTTTGGCCGAACTGCATGCCGACGGCGTCCTGGATGATCTGGATGAATGCCGGCTGAATGTCCTGATTTCGGCCTTGGTGCATGAACCCCGGCGCGGCGAACCGCCGCCGCGTTTGAAGGGCCATTATGTGGAGCTCCGCGACCGGGCGGAACATTATGCGCGGGCGATCTACCGCCGCGAAAGCAAATATAAAATCCATCCTTACACGAAACCGCCGCATTTCAATCTGGCTCCGGTTGTGGAAGCCTGGACGCGTGGCGCCGCTTTCGATGATCTTTTTTCCCGCACCACGGCGGATGAAGGCGAACTGGTCCGGCATTTCCGGATGATGATCCAGTTATTGCGGGAACTCCATCATGCGCCGTACACATCAGAAAAACTGAGGCAAACGACCGAGCGCGGCATTCGCAAAATCAACCGCGATGTCGTCGATGCGGAAAAGCAGTTACGGGTCTAGAAAACACGGGGCGTCCTCAGCCCCGGTTTTCTGTGCCGGCGCATAAGCGCCGGTGCCAGAACAGAGACTTCCACAACTTCAATTTTTCTGTGCCGGCGCATAAGCGCCGGTCTAGGCGGGACCGGTCAGCTCGAGAAGTTTTCGCACTTCCCGCAGCAGAACGTCCTGACTAAAGGGCTTGGTCAGAAAGCGCAGTGAAGGGGATTCCCGGAGCAGATCGCGGGTGCTGGCCCGCGCCGAGATAATCAAAACCGGCACGGGCAGTTCGTGCTGGATGCGCTGAATTTCTTCGATCACCTGAATGCCGGTCATGCCCGGCATCAAAACGTCCATGATCAGTAAGTCGGGTTTCTCCCGCCGCAATTTCTCAAACCCTTCAATCCCGTCATTCGCCATCATGGTTTCATAGCCCTGCTCTTCCAGCCAGAAGGCCAGTTCGGCCGCCAGGTCATGTTCATCATCCACGATCAGGATTTTCTCAGGCATGGGTTTTTGACTCCGGCACGGAAGCCGCCCGCTCGGCCATGCGGTGAAAAGGTTCGGGATTCATGTGCAGTTTTTCAAGCAGCTGCACGAATTGCGGCGCGTAGCGGCGGTCTTCGGCTGTAAATAAAAGCGGGTTTTCATTCCAGGCCTTGATCCGGAAGAAAAGATAATCCTGCGACGCACGCAGGTCGAGCGGAATTCCGATTTTCCGGCTCAGCTCGAGCAGCCGCAGGCATTCTTCAATTCGCGCCGGTTCCACGCGGCGGATCATCTCCCGCACGCGGGTTTCCAGCTCCCGGCTCATCAGATCCACGACTTCCTTCGGATCGAGGTGAACCGAAAAGCGCCGGGCCTCCTGCAGGATCCGCTCCACCGGTTTGGCTTTGACCAGATCAAAGGCGGCGCCTTTCATTTCTTCGACCGCGCTGTGAAACTGGCGCGTCAGAGTCGCGGCGGCCGCCTCGCGGATTTCGTTGGGCAGCGGCAGATTGATCGAGCGGTAAATTTCATTGATCCGCCGGCTGTCTTCATAAAGGGTCTCGTACATCTGGTGCACTTTATCGAGCATTTCACGCGTCAACACGGACACAATGCGGATACGCTGCTCCACGGGCAGATCTTTGAGAGCGTAGTAATTTTTCCCGAATATGGAATCGATCCGCCGCATCAATTCAATAATGTGCATCGCGTGCAATTCACCGAAGAGCTCTTTTTCCACCCCGTCAAAATCCTGAAACTCGGCGGCGGGCTTCACCGAACAACGGAAATCATAAGCGCCGAACTGCAGCGCCAGAAAGATAAAATCGTGCACCTCCCGCGTAATGCCGGAAGTAAGCCGGATTCTTCCAAAATTCATGACATGCGAGCCAAATGTTTCCTTGCGTTCATACAGAATTTCCAGCTGATAACTATAAAGATCCGGGCTTTCTTCGGCATGATCAAAAGTCGAAAGCATGGCATAAAACCCGGCAATCAGCTCGGCGGAAACGGCGCGGGTCTTCACGTTCTCGAGATAGATCTGCCGGCCGTCGCCAAAGTCCGGAATATTGCTCTTGGCCAGCGCGAGGCGATCCAGAAATTCTTTTTCGATGCTTTCCCCGGCGGCGGCTTCGGCCAGTTCAATGGCCCGGGCCGCATAGGCGAATACCTGAACGGTTTCAATCCCGGAAAGCTCGGTAAAAAACCAGCCGCAGCTGGTGTACATCAGCATGGCATGCCGCTGCATTTCGAGCAGTTTAAGCAAACGCGGCGCCATCGCTTCGGTCACCGGTTCCCGGGCATGCCGTTCCAGAAAGTTCTGAATATTGGCTTCCGTCCGGTTGAGAATTACGTGAATGTAATCGTTACGCGCTTTCCAGACATCATGAAAATATTTTCCGGCTTCATCCTCATAAACCCGGACAAGACGATCGCGCAGCCAGTCGAGTGCCGCACGCAAGGGGGCGCGCCAATGCTGAGTCCACTCCGCCGGACCGTCTCCGCGGCAGCCGCAATGCTCTTTCCAGCGCTTGACCCCGTGCGCACAGCTCCAGGAAGTGCCTTCTCCCTGATCGCCGTCCTTGAGGCGCACTTCATATTCCGGGGGATGCGCTTCGAGATATTCCGCATAATTCACGATCTGGTATTGGCGCCGCGGCGCTTCGACATGCATCGCATAGGCCAGCGCCCGTTCTCCAAAAGCCTTGTGGTGCCCGTAGGTTTCTCCGTCGGTGGCCATATGCACCAGCCCCTGGTTGTCCCCGGGACGCGCCATATCAATGCGATTCATGAGGCTGGTGGCCTCAAACAGCAGATCGCCGAAACCGATATCTTTGGAAATCGGGCCGTCATAAAAGAAAATATCGATCCAGCGGCTGCGGTCGTTTTTAAGAAAACAGCGGTAGGCCCGCTTCGGATCGACTTGCCCGGAGGAAACGGCATGCCAGTCGCCTGGCTTGCCGCCTGAAACCAGCGGCCGCACGCTTTCGGCCTGATGCGGTTCCAGAATTAAAAATTTCATGCCGGCATCCACCAGCACTTCGAGCGTTTCTTCATTGCAGGCCGTCTCCGGCAGCCACATGGACAAGGGGTCGCGCCCGAAACGGAAACGGAAATCCTCGACGCCCCAGTACACCTGGGTTTCCTTGTCACGCCGGTTGGCCAGCGGCATAATCATGTGATTGTAAGCCTGCGCGATGGCATTGCCGAATCCCTGATGCTGTTCCCGGCTTTTGCGGTCGGCATCGAGAATCAGCCGGTAAGTTTCAGGATGATGCGTTTCAATCCAGGAAAGCAGGGTCGGCCCAAAATTAAAACTGATACTTTCGAAATTGTTCACGATATCCAGAATGCGTCCGTCCGGATCCAGGACACGCGCACGCGTATTGGGCAGATAACATTCCCGGAAAATCCGCTCGTTCCAGTCGTGGTACGGCTTGGCGGATTCCTGCAATTCCACCTTTTCGATCCAGGGGTTCTCGCGGGGCGGCTGATAAAAATGCCCATGCAGGCAAAGCTGGCAAACGGGTTCTTTCACGAAGAAGCCCCTTTGGGTTTCCGTTCCGATACGACAAAGGTCTTCTGGCCGAAAATGCGGTCGTTGGCAAAAAGGCGGAATTCATAATCACCGGCATGCATGAATTTCAATCCTTTGAGATTGAAGACCAGCTCATAAGCCCGCAAGGGATTATTCATTTCAATGGGATTCGGCAAATCTCCGCCGCCGATAACTTTATCGCTTTTCAAATCCACCAGTTCCAGCCGGAAGCGGTAATTGCCCTGCCCTTCGGTCATTTTCACATAAACCGAAAGCGAGTGATGCACGCATGGAAATCGAGCCACATTAATATTCTCAAAAATACCGATCAGACTTTTTTTGTTGGTACCCTGCTCGGTGATCACATAATCACAGATCAGCATGGCATTGGTTTTTGGCGTCGGCGATAAATTGCTCATGCGTTTTCTCCGGCGGATTGCCGTTCCTTTTCCAGGAAATACAAGGCGGCATACACTTTGGCATCCACGTAGCGTCCTTCCCGCTGCATTTGCTGCAGCCAGGCATCCAGGTCTTTCAACGAAACTTCATGCACGCGGATATTTTCTGTTTCGTCCCCGCCCCCCGGGCCGGTTTTCTTGAGCCCGCGGGCACGAAAAAGCGTGATGACATCCGATAACGACGCTGCCGATGCCGGGCCCTCGGCGACGAGCTCCATCGACTCGGCCTCATAGCCGGTTTCCTCAAAAAGCTCGCGGCGGGCCGCCGTCGCCAGCGTTTCGGTATCCTCTCCGGGGATGTCCCCGGCCAGCCCGGCCGGCAATTCAATCACGAAGCGGTTGACCGGCACACGAAACTGCTCCACCAAGAGGAGTTCGCCGTTTTCCGTCACGGCGGTAATGGCGACCACGCCATGGCAGTTTTTCCGTTCCGTAAATTCCCATCCCAGATGACGGATAAACCGCTTGAAGCGGCCTTCCACCAGGACTTCTTTTTTGTTTTTATCTTCCGGATTTAAATTCATGGAGGCTCAGGGTTCCAGCTTGGCAGCAAAGCGCTGCATGACTTCCATCACCCGCTTGACTTCGTCGGTGCGCTTGAAGGTAAAGCGCTTGCGCACCTTCCAGCCCTCTTTGGTTTTTTGCCAGCGGTAAAGACCGATAAAAGGCTTCTGCGTTTTGGGATCCTTAATCAAAAGCATCGCCGTCCACCAGGCGCCTGTATTTGTCAGGGTTTCCGCATTCAGGATATTTCCTTTGTAATAATCTGAAAGCGGAAAATTGTACTCTATGGGTGTCGGATCCGCGTCCATCGGAAGCCTCCCGTTCAAAAAATTTTAACATAAATGGAGGGGATAAAAATAAATTTAACCGGGAAGCGCTTCGCGGAAATCCGGCGCTTCCAGCGGCGGCGAAAAGATGGCAAGCGCCTCGGGCAGCCTGCTTCCCTGCCGTTCGGCCCAATGATACGTCCCCCGCGGAATGAGAATAACATCGCCCGGCCGGAGATCGACAAAATGATCTTCGAAATGGAGCCGGACATCGCCGCGCCAGACCACGACGGTCAAATCATGGTGGTCGTGGAAATGCGGTTTTTCATTTTGAACCAGCCGCACCCAGTGATAACTGGCGCTCGCGGTTCTGCGGATTTCTTCCGGGGCCTCCGGATTTTCATTTCCGGATGCGCCATCGGCGGGGCGCATGGCCTCGGGCGTAATCCACCGCGGGGAAGGTGCATGCGTGCAGCCGCCGCTTCCCAGCAAAAGCATCAGGGCGGCGGTCCGCAGCAGCGATTTCATGGAGGGCTTAGGCCAGCTCCAGACTGATGGGGCAGTGGTCCGATCCGGGGATGTGGGCGTGAATCGCGGCCTGCCGGACGCGCTTGAGAAGATCTTCGGTGATAAAGTGGTAATCAATCCGCCAGCCGACATTGCGTTCGCGGGCGCGTGTCTTCATATCCCACCAGGTGTATTGTTCCGCATCGTCGCAGAAGCGCCGGAAAACGTCCACCTGGCCATGTTCAATCCACTTGTCGAGCCACGCCCGCTCTTCGGGCAAAAATCCCGAAACCGTTTCATTTTCCCGGGGACGCGCCAGATCAATCTCTTTGTGGGCGGTATTGTAATCGCCCGTGATAATCAGCGGCTTGCCCTTTTTTTTGAGCCGCTCCACATAACGCAGCGTTTCATCATAAAACTCGAGTTTGTACCGCAGCCGCTCGGGCCCGCTGCCGCCGTTGGGAAAACAAATATTCAGCAGACAGAAATCCGGAAATTCCGTTTCAACGACGCGGCCTTCCGAATCAAACCGCGCCACGCCGAACCCGCGGCGCACTTCAAGGGGTTTACGCTTGGTGAAAGTGGCCACGCCACTGTAGCCTTTGCGTTCCGCCGAATGATAAAACGCGTAATAACCTTCGGGTTCGCGCATGGCCGCATCCAGCTGGTCGATCTGCGCCTTGGTCTCCTGCACGCAGACGATATCCGGATTTTCTTTCTTCATCCAGTCCAGAAATCCCTTTTTCTGGGCCGCACGAATGCCGTTCACATTCCAGGAATAGATTTTCATAAAATCCTTATTTTATGACGCTCGCCTCACGGACCAATGAAGTCCGTGTAGGCGACACGTCATTGGGTGCAAAGCCTACCAGATTTCGAACTCGGCTTCAATTGGCATCCCCTAAAGATGAACTTACATTTTTGCCCCTAGGGGCGAAAATGTAAGTCCCCGGCCTGCTCAACGCCCCCCTCTTCCATAGAAAGTTTCCCCTAGGGGAAATATTGTAGGCCGGCTGTCGCCACAAAGTGACCCCTAGGGGTCACTTTCTACGGCAGGGAAACAGTCCCGGTTGCTTTTTTTCGGAAGTTTGCTAGCCTATCCCGATGCCAACCCTTCGTGTGATTGCCCGGGCCCTGATTTTGCTGCTCCTGCTTCCGGCCGGAGGACCGCAGGCCCAACCCGAGTCGTTTGTCCGGTACAGTGCCCCGGAATTTCTCACTTTCCCGGAACTGGTTTCTCTCTCCAAGGATCCGACGCCGGAAGGGGCCTTGAAAAAGAAAGTCGAGGCCGTTTTTCATACTCCCATCATCAGCAATGAAGCCTGGTTTGCCGGCGTCCGGCCGCGTCATCTGCACGATGTCCGGCTGGGTCAGTTTATGCGCGTCGCCAGCTGGAACATTGAAAAATCACTGCACGTGCCCGAAGCCATTCAGGTGTTTACTTCCCGGATTGATTTCGAAAAAATGATCGATCTCGAGAAAGCGGCTCCGGGTTCGAAGGAACTCAAGGTCGCGCTGCGGCAGCGGGACCGGCTCGCCGAAGCGGACATCCTCATCCTTCAGGAAATGGAAATCGGCGTCAAACGTTCCGGATATTTGAATGCGGCGGCCGAAATGGCCGAAGCCCTTCAGATGAATTATGCGTACGGGACGCAGTATCTGGAGGTGGATCCGGTCAATCTCGGGCTCGAAACCTTGCTCTATGAAGAAGGGCAGCCGGATCTGGAAGCCATGGAATACTACCGCGAAGATCCCGAACGGTACAAAGGCTTGTTCGGTTCGGCGGTCCTCTCACGCTATCCCATTAAGTCAGTCGAACTTAAACCCCTGAAGACACAGCCGTATGACTGGTACTGGGGTGAAAAAGAGAATCTAAGTTAGCTCGAACATGCGCGCCGTTTTGGCACGAAAGCGCTTTTTCTCAATGAAATCACACGCGAAATGAAAGTCGGCGGGCGCCATTATTTTCGTGTGGATCTGGAAGTACCGGAATTGCCGGGCGGCACGCTGACCATCATCAACGTGCACCTGGAGATCAAGTGTCAGCCCAAAGACCGCAAGGCGCAGCTGGAGGAGATTTTCGGTTACATCCGGGATATCCGCAATCCCGTCATCCTGATGGGAGATTTCAATGCCGCGCCGACGGATATCAGTCCCACCACGCTTTTTCGTACGGTCAAACGGACGACGAAGAATCCGACCACCTGGTTCAGCCTGGCGGTCAATGCGGTTTCCCCTCATGCCCTCGCCATCAATTCCAGCCGTCTCGTTTCCAATGTGACAAAAAACTTTGATGACCCGTTTGCCCGCAATATTAAAGTGGTAGCGCCCAATCCGCTGAAACCGATGTTTTCGATGATCCGCTATTTCCATTTTAACGACGGAACGGCCTTCGATTTCCGGGGAAATCCTAACCGCTCGGTGGGACGAAAAGACGAATTGCTGGCCAATTCCAATCAACGCGATTTCAAAGGATTCAAAACGACGTTCAGTGTGCGGCGGCCGCTCGGCATTGTCGGCAAATACCGCCTCGACTGGGCTTTGGTCAAATCGTCATTCCTTACCGATCCCGAAGATCCTTACGGCTCTTACCGCTTTGCGCCGCATTTTGGAGAAACGCTGGAAGAAATGAATACCAGCCTGCGGCAGCCGGTTTCGGATCACCATCCCAATGTGATCGATTTACCGTTTGAAGAACCGAATTTTTAGAAATTTCAGCGCAAACCGGAGCTAAAGCAGGACGCTTTTTTCTAGCACCGGCGCTGTTGCGCCGGCACAGAAAACCGGAGCTAAAGTAGAATGCTTTTTTTCTAGCACCGGCGCTATTGCGCCGGCACAGAAAACCGGAGCTAAAGAAGCTCCGTGTTTTCTAGTGGGACAAGGAACGCAGAAGGAAAAACCCGCCGATCAGAAGTCCGGTAAAAACAAGCGTCACATAATTGAAATACTTATCAATAAACGCTTTGACCGGCGGACCGAATAAATAAATCAGAAAACTTACCAGAAAGAACCGTCCCGCCCGGCCGACAATGGAAGCCAGGGTGAAGCGCACCAGATCCAGATGCGCCACACCGGCCGTAATCGTAAACACCTTGTACGGAATCGGCGTAAACGCGGCTGTAAAGACCACCCAAAAGTCATACTCCTGATACAAGTGCTGAACTTTTGCAAACATCTCGGGCGAGAAGATGTGCGCAAAAAACCACTGATCGACGGCCTCCCAGATTCCGTATCCGATGGCATAACCCGCCATACCGCCCGCAACCGATGCTGCGGTGCAGATCAAGGCATAACGAAACCAGCGTGTGGGATACGAAAGCACCATGACCAGCAGAAGGACATCCGGAGGAAAAATCAAAAAGGAAGCTTCGGTAAACGAAATCAGAACGAGAAAAAAAACCGCCTGCGGGGTGTGCGCTTTTTCCAGAGACCAGTCGTAAAAACGGCGTAACATGCGGATTACCGGGAGAGAATTTCCAGAGTCCGTTCAGGATTGTCGGTCTTTAATACAAGACAACCCCGCTCCTGACCTCGTGTTGCGGTGCAGTATAAATAAAAAATATTGATATCGGCTTCTGCCAGACACTGGGCAATCCGCGCCAGTTCGCCGGATTCATTCTCAATCTCAAGCACCACCACATCATGCTCCATCACATAAAGTTCTTCCTGCTCAAGTAACAGCAGGGCTTTCGTCGGGTTATCCACCAGCAGCCGGACGACGGCATTATCCACGGTATCGTGAACAGCCATTGC
Organism: uncultured bacterium; assembly: GCA_964526065.1. Classification (GTDB taxonomy): domain Bacteria; phylum Omnitrophota; class Omnitrophia; order Omnitrophales; family Aquincolibacteriaceae; genus CAZGID01. The sequence continues at coordinate 963 of CAZGID010000026.1, read as the reverse complement.
GATAATATTGACTTTGTTTTCCGCCAGCGTGGCGCAGGTTCGTCCCAGAACGCCCGGGCGGTTTGGCAGGAATACGGAAAGCTGTTTCTGGATTGGCACCGGATTATCCTTTTCTGCGGCTTCTAAACGGGAAGCCGGCTGATTACATTCTGCGCCCGCGTCTGGCCGGATTTCGGAACCGCAATACCAATCCCGGGAAGCGGGTTACCGTGAATATCCTTTTTACCCTGCTCGTAAAGTACGCATTCGACTTCTTCTTCCTGAAGTCGTGCCTGAATCATACGGCCCTCTTCTGTCGACGCGGTTTCATACACCTGAACCCAGATCTCCAGCGGATTACGCTTGTGCCGAAACCAGTTCCGGGAGCGGCCGCGACTCATTTCAATCTGCGGCGCCTGGTTCCGGTTGCCCCAGAGCCATAGCATGTACAAGATGGCGCCAAACAAAAATAAATAAACAAAAAGACGAATCATGGCTCCTTTATCCTGCTTCTCATTAACGGCCTTTTCGGGCAGCCGCTTGATGAGCGCTATTCTATACAAAAGCCGCGCATAAAAAAACCCCGCACCGGATAATTGGTGCGGGGTTTTGGAATTAATTCCGGCGGTTTGCTACTCTCCCAACGAATTACTCCGTTAGTACCATCGCCGGTAGAGGCCTTAACTTCCGTATTCGGAATGGGAACGGGTGTATCACCTCTCCTATGGCCACCGGAAACCGTTTGGCCTGCTTAAAGACAGCAGGCGCGACTCAAATATTAACAACTGAATTAGTCCCGGCGATTCATCGACCGGATTTCATTCTGTAATAGAATGTCAAGCCGAACGACCAATTAGTACGGGTAAGCTGAAGAGATTACTCTCCTTACACCTCCCGCCTATCAACCTCGTAGTCTTCGAGGGGTCTTCAAAACCGAAAACCGGTTGGGAAACCTTATCTTGGAGTCGGCTTGGCGCTTAGATG
>CAZGID010000025.1:0-20145 GCA_964526065.1 uncultured bacterium | reverse complement strand
CGAGTTCCGGTTCAGCGCATCCAGCGCGGTATTCACCGTAATCCGGTAAATCCAGGTTTTAAATGCCGATTCCATGCGGAAACGGCCGAGATTCCGGTAAATTTTCATAAAGACATCCTGCGTAATTTCTTCCGCCTCTTCGCGCCGGCCCGTCATACGCACCGCCACACTAAACACAAAACCGGAAACCTGGCGGTAGATCGCCTCAAACGCCTCCGGATCTCCGCGGGAGGCACGAACCAATAATTCTTTGGGAATATCCTGCATGGCTCAACCGCAATCGTGCTGGTCCGCTTCCCCCGGCGTAAACGCCTTGTTTTCAAACAGCTGTCTATTAGACAGGAAAAGAAGCGGAAAAGTTCCGAACCTTATTCTTTTCCGCTATTGTACTCCTCGATTGCCTGTCTGGAAACCAGCCGGTCCATCAGCCGCAGAGACTCGATAATGAGCTTCTTCAGCTGGACCCGGTGAAAGACCCGGTCAAACCGGCTGTTATCCAGCGCGTTGACCGCATCGATATAGTCGTTCAAAGTCACTTTGCCATACGAGTAATTCTCCGCCTCGGCTTCAAAAACCTTCTGGGCCAGTTCGATTTTCTTTTCCGCAATCGCCAGCAGCCGCTGCTCGCGCTCCATCTGCTGGTACAGGGTTCTCAGATCGGAAAAAAGGCGGTAATGCGCGTTAACGGTATTCAGCGCTGCCTTCTTTTCTTCAATGCGCGACGTTTCCAGTTCTGCCCGCTCCACTTCATCGGGAAAGGGCCATTCCAGCGAAACCCCGGCAAAAAACAGATTTTCTTCTTTGGCGAGCTCGGTTCCTTCCCACTGCGAACGAAAACCGACATTCAGATTGATCGAAGGCAGGAGTTCGTGCGCATCGCGGTCCACCTCCAGCGAGCTCTTGCTTTCCAAAAGGTCGAGAATACGGAATGTACGGCCCGCCTGACGAAACAGGGCGAAGTCATTTTTGAAGTCCGGCGTGAAGTCGTTATAAAGTTCAGGGGCATGCGGCACGAGCCCTTCTTCCCCGTCATACCGGATCGCCGCCCGGATAAAATTAAGCGCATTGCGGTAACGGACACTCGATTCAATCAGCACCTCTTCGCGCTCCATCACCTGCAGGCTGATTTTGTTCACGTCAATCGGCAGGGCAATGCTGCTTCCCTGCCGCCGCTTGATATTTTCAAGCAATTTGAGGTTTTCACGGTAAGAAGACTTGGCCACCTTCAAATTCTCATACGCTTCATACCAATCCAGATAGGCTGTCAGCACACGCGCCAGATAATCCTCATAGGCCTCGACAATCTGATGGCGAAGCACTTCATTCTCGAGCCCGATGATATGGTCGCTGAGCCGCGTTACTTTTCCGAAAGCGTTTTCGGCAATCGGCTGGGACACGACCACCTGGTACTCGCTCAAACGGTCTTCTTCCCGTGAGAAATCAGAACCTTTTTCTTCATAATCCGGCACCGTGACATACTGCGCGGAAACCAGGGTGCCGGTATACGGAAACAGCTTGCTCAGCCCAACCGCAACGGCCGGCGCGCTTTGATCGCGCAAAAGAAGCATTTCATAATCACTGCGTATGGCGAGCACAATATCTCCGGGCGGAAGAAACAAGTCTTTCCGGTACTGGATGGCGAGTTCGTCGATCAAAATGGTTTCAAACACGGTGTCCTTGGCAACCGCCAGCTTCATAAATTCTTCCATTCCAAGAACGCGGCCCGTGATCTCCACTTCTGGGTCTTCATACGGAGCCACGGTCGTCGCCACCGCCGCTGTCACGGCGGCACCCAGACACATCACCAGAAAAAGAGTTCTTTTAGGCAGACGCATTCAGGCTCCGTGACAAACGAATCTCAAAATTGCAGGAAAGGCTGTAAACACACGAAATCAGAATCAGCGTGATGGCTGTACCGAACATCAAGCCCCAGGAAAGCGCCAGCATCATTTCCGCCAGCATCGCATCATAACCCGCAAAACCGTAAGCAGTGGGAAGCACACCCGCTACCGTCGTCAAGGTCGTCAGCAGGACGGCCCGCAAACGCGTCTGGGAAACCCGAACAATTTCTCGGTCGGAGTCTTCCGTGGACAGAGTCCCGGTTTTCTCGCGATCCAGTTTGTCGAGCATGATGATCGAATCATTGATCACGACCCCCGCCAGCCCCAGCATTCCGACGGCCGCATAAAAACCAAAAAGCATTTTGCCATGAATGGCAAAAGCAAGAATAACGCCCACCACACCAAACGGAATCGCCAGCATGATAATCAAAGGTCGCCATAGCGAATTGAAGAGAATCGCCAGAATCACATAAATCAGCAGGATAACCATCAGCGTCGCATTGCCGAAATCACTCTGCGATTCCCGGGTGTCCTGAATTTCTCCGCCGAATGAAAGGGCGGTCGATGGAAATCGGGCGAGCACCTTGGGAAAAATATTCTCTTCAAAATATTCGGCGACTTCCAGCGGCGTTTTTCGTCCTGCCGGATTCATATCCGCGTAAACATAAGTGGTCCGCTTGAGATTGCGCCGGGAAACCGAATTAGGCGACACCACCTCTTCCACCCGGACCAGATCGCGCAAGGGCACCAGATAATTCCCGCGGTTTTCGACCGGCAGATCCAGAACGCGTTCGATATCCTGCTTGGCATCTTCAACAATACTGAAACGCACATAGATATCTTCATCGCCGTCAAAAAATTCATACAAAATTGTTCCTTCCAGCGCGGCGCGAAATGTCGAAGCCAGATCCACAGGATCAATGGAAAGGCGCTTGATCTTCTCGCGGTCGATATCAATGCGGTATTCCGGGACACGAAGCCCTTCATCAATCTCGACGTTCATTAAAGCCGGATGCTGGCGCATTTCTTCCGCCAATAGCCGCGCCACTTCCCCGCGCCGGGTGTCGTTGTTTTCCTGAATAATCAATTCAATCGGGCTTCCCGAATCCTGACCGCGCCGGCTCTTTTGAAACTGCATTTTCACGAAACCTTCCATCGGTGTAATTTTCTCCTGAAATTCACGCACCAGCTGATCGGCCGACTTCAGCCTCTTTTCCTTGGGAACGATCTCCACAATCATCCGGAATTTCTGTTCCTCGGCCGCGCTGCCGCGCCGGCCCTCCGCAACCTCGGTCCGGTGCCCCACCACTTCTTTGCCCATATACGGCTCGAGCATTTCTTCAATCTGGCGCGTCAGCCGCGCTGTTTCATACCGTTTGGTTCCCGGAGCGGCTTCGCCCATCAAAACGATATCGCGGGTTTCTTCATTGGGAAACATCACGAATTTCATATACCGGCTCGCAAACCATCCAGAAAAAACCAGCAGTCCGATAAAGATCGCAAAGACGAACAGTTTATAAGGCAGGATCCGGGTCAACAGCCGTCCATAAGCGCGTTCCACACCTTCGAACCAGTGCTCGGCCGGCGGGTCGACGCCTTCATGGGGTTTGTTCCGGAAAAATCTCCGCAAAAAGGGAATATTCAGTTCCATATGGCTGGGCAAAATAAAAAGCGATTCAAAAAGACTCGCCCCGAGCATTAAGAAAATGACCGGCGGGATATGCTCAATGAATTTTCCATAACGGCCGGTAAAAAAGAAAAGCGGCACAAAGGCAATACACGTCGTCACGATACTGGCCAGTATCGGCAACGCCATGGCCGCCGCTCCCTGCACCGCAGCCCGGGCCCGGCTGACGCCTTGATGAATCAACCGCGTAATGTTCTCCGCCACAACTATCGCATCGTCGACAACGATTCCCATCACAATAATGACCGCGGCCAGCGTCGTTCCGTTAATGGTATAGCCGAGCAAAGACCCGCCGATCAGCGTAAAACAGACCGTAAAAGGAATGCCCATGGCTACCCAGAATCCGGACCGTTTGTTCAGAAAAACAAAAAGCGTGAGCAGAATCAGAAAGAAACCGATCGTGCCGTTGATGCCGATCAGTGAAAGGCGGTTGCGGATATCGATGGACTCATCATCCAGCAGCACCAGCTCGAATTCGGAATTCTCGAGATTGCTCTTGCGAAAAATCTCCACGGTTTCCGTGACCACATCGAGAGCCTCCAGGATCCCGTAGGAGCTGTTCTTGACAACACTCATGATGACGCCTTCCCGGCCGTTGACCTTGACAACCACCCGGTTCTTTTCAAAGCCCTCTTCGATTTCCGCCACTTCGCCAAGGCGCACCACTTTGCCCTCAAAGCCGCCCTGAATGATTAAATCACCCAGCTTGGATTCATTATCCAGCTCCGAAAGCAGCGTCACCTTGGGTTCCGCCGGGGCCTCAAGATTGCCGGCCGGCTTGCGCACATGATTCCGCCGCACTTCATCCATGACCGTATTGAAAGGCAGTTCATGCCGCAGCAGCTTTTCCGGATAGGCCCGAATCTGGATTTCTTCCTGAAGATAACCGTCGCGATTGACGCTGTTGACCGGCCCGCGGTTGACCAGTTGGTTTTCCAGGGTCAGAACAAGACGCTGTAATTCCCGGCGCGATTCCGTATCCAGCAGATGTTTTTCACGATGAATGATAGCGATATCCAGAATGGCTTTTTTGGAAGTTTTGAAGAGACGGACACTGGGATCATCAATCACTTCTTCGGGGAGATCCACGTCAAAAGCAGCGTTGCGGATTTCGGTGAAGGCTTCCTGCTTGGCGGAGTAATGCGGTTCCAGCTCGACGGTAATGCTGCTTTCCCCCTGGCTTGAAACACTTTGGACGCGGTACACGCCATCAAGCCCGCGCACAGCTTCCTCAATCGGCTTCGTTACCAGATATTCGACATCCTGCGCCGAGGCGCCCGGATAGCGGACCGTAATACGCACATTGTCGAAGGTAATATCGGGCAGCTCTTCCTTATTGGTCCCTTTCCAGGCCAAAATGCCGCCGATAAGAATAAGAATGAAGATAACGTTGCAAAGCAGATGCCGGCGGGCAAAATACTCGATGGCTTTTTCAATCATGCCGTTTCAGGGACAGGCAGGTCCCGTAAATTCACTCCTTTCACGCCATAGGATAAGCCAAACATTTTAGACGCGCTACCCTAAACCAAAAGTTTCCGGAAAATCAAAAAAAAGAGGCACCCCCGCAGGGATGCCTCTTTTCATGTTCCGCCGTTCATGACCGGCTTAATCTCTCTTCTTTTCCCGCCACAGGCTTTTCATGGTTTCGTATTGCTGATCGGAAACAATATTTTTCAGATCCGCATAAGCCTGAACCATGGCTTTGGCTTTTGCCGCCTTGGCTTCATATTTCTGATCCACCAAAGCATTCGTGGCTTCTACATCCACGTTCCGCTGCTTCAGGTTTCTCATGATATCCACTTTTGCCGTGTCGATCCGGGCATCGTGTTCGATCATGCTTTTCTTCAACCGGAATTTCAGATCCCAGACCTGCTGCATCTGGTCGTCAGTAAGACCCAGTTCCTGCTGATGATCGTCCAGGAAATGGACTTTCTTGTAAAATTTCTTTTCCAGGTCATGCTTATCTTTGCCGTGGTGACCATACCCTTTCGCCAGCGCCGGTGTCATGCCCATACCGACCAGAGAAAAGGCCATGAGACTGAGAACCATCCATTTTGGAATTTGTCGCATCGGTTTCATTGAACTGCCTCCTTTTACCGGGTTTTTTGAAATCCATTTGGCTCTTAGACGGGCCTCCGGTTTCCAAAGTTCCCTGGAATACCTGTTTTCAACTTAAGAAATATGGAGTTTTTATGCCAGCGGGGGATGGATTTTCCGGGCTCAAGGTAACCCTGAGAAGAAAAACATGGCCGGGGCTTGCGCCCCGGCCATGGGGGACAACCAAGGTCCGGAAGCCTGATTTCCGGAATCCTCAGTTGAGAGGGGTTAAGCGATCCGAAAGCAGATCATAATGATATTCACGGCCGTTGGCCTGGCGCAGAAACAGCCGAATCGGCGACAAATAGCGGGCCTCTTCCAGATGATCATCCGAGGCGTTAAAGACTGGCAGATTGATCCACTCCGGATATTTCAGATTATCCGTGAGCGATACCAAATAAACCCGGTTGATCGAACCTGCCACAACAGCCTGAGAACCATCCGAACTGACGGCTTTCAGTTGATCTCGCTGCGAAACGGTCTGCAAATGATTGACCGTATAAACGTTCGTCTGCGTGTTCCAGAAATAGACGATGTCATTGGAACGCTGATTGTAGTAATACATCTTCACCGTTCCTTTTGAAGTCGAAACATCGCCGAGATAGGTTGTGTAAGGCACAAAACTGGGTTGTTCCAGCGGCTTGTGCTGCACGACAAAACTACCCGAACCGTTTTTCTGCTCCACGATGAAGTAAATCAGGCGAATTTTGGTCAGATCCACGCCGGTGAGCCACGCGCGCGGAATCCGCCAGACCTTTTCCTGAGAGGGATCGATCCCTTCGATCCGGAACGACTGCTTACGTCCCGCACCGTCGACAAATTCGATTTTCATCCCCGGCAGAGTTCCCGTAATCCCGAAACGAAAATCGTCCCGCGAAGAAAGATCGAAGGTTTCAACCTGCGTCGTTCCGAAGTGATCATAGGAAAGCCCGCCGCCGGCCCAGCCTTGCGGACCGGTCTGATAATTCACCCGGATTCCGCGCGGCAAAAGTGCCGTGCTGGTGACGCCTTCCGAAGGCGAGATGGTGGTAATCGTCGGCATTTTGAGCCCGTTGACCGCCGTCTCGGGAAGCGCCTGAAGATCCGCCGGTGAAAGCCCGGCATCCGGCTGCAAAACAGAGGGAATCACGGGGCCTTTTCCGCCCACGTTAATTTTTAACGTGCCGCTTTCATTATTACCTTCCGCAATAAAGAACATGTGCGCAATCCGGGTCAAATCCACTTCATGCCCGAAACTGGAATTAAAAATCATCCAGTACTGTTCCTTGTCACCGCGAAATGCGCCCAGGTACACCTGTCCGCGTCGGCCCTGATCATCCACCACTTCCAGCTTGATCCGGTCGGCTTGCCCTTCGATCCCGATCATCATGGGATTCACGGAAGTCAGATCTACCGTTTCCCGAACGGCGGGCGTATTCACATCATCAAAAGAAAATCCTCCGCCGGCCCATCCCCCCGTGGTTTTGTAATCCATTCGGAATCCCTGGGCCGTTTCTTCTACCCGGGTTTCGCGGTCCTGGGAAGGGGCCACACGAGTCACGGTCCATTTGCCCGGAAGCCGCGTAACATCAGCAGGAGTTCTTCCCAGTACCGGCACAATGACTTGTGGTCCGGTCGGGTCCACAAACACCTGGATTTTCCCCTGAACATCCGGGTGCTCCACGATAAACAACAGGGCTTTAACATGGGCAATATCAATTTCCGAAAAGCGCTCCATCGGAATGCGCCACTGCTGTTCCTTGCTGGCATCCAGTTTTGTCAAATACACATGCTGCTTGCGGCCATACTGATCTTCCAATTCCACTTTTACGCGGGAGGCCGTCCCCTGAAATCCAAGAATCAAATCCCGGTGAGAAGAGAAATCGGCAAGTTCCCGCTCCGGGGTCGTCGGACTATCGAATACATAGCCGCCTCCACCCCAGCCGCCGACTCGAGTGTCATAATTAATTTCCATCCCGCGCGCGCGGCTTCCAATCGATGTCCCGTTCCCATCCGGAGTCACCCGGATTTGATGCCGTCTCGGAAGCGCTGTAATGTTGCTGCCGCCGAGAGAAGGATCCGGGAGGATGCCATCCGGTAAAGTCGGCGTATTGCCCCGCACATTAATTTGCAGAGTGCCGGTTTCATTATTGCCTTCGGCAATAAAAAAAATGTGCGCAATGCGGGACGTGTCCAGCTCATAGCCCAGCTGTGAGCGAAAGACACGCCAATACTGCTCGCGGTCGCTGCGAAAACCCGTCAGATAAACAGAAGCGCGCCGGCCGTGAATATCCACCACTTCCATTTTGATGCGATCGGCATTGCCCTGGATTCCAAAGACCAGGTAATCCCGATTGCTTAAATCCAGCACTTCATATTCCGCCGTATCCCGGCGGTCAAAGGAAAATCCTCCGCCGGTCCAACCACCGACCGTTTGATAATCCATCCGGAGTCCTTTAGAAGTCATGTCAACGCGCGTGACGCGATCTTCCGAAGGCGCAACACGCGTCACCTGATAGTCCGAAAACGGCGTCACATCTTTTTCTTCCAACCCGTTGACCGGCAAAACAGCGGACGCTCCCGTCGGCTTGACGTACACATCAACGGTCCCCTTGAGCTCGGGTGATTCCACAATAAAAAGAATGGCATTAATGTTTTTCAAATCCAGACCGGCAAACCGGCTCATCGGAATCCGCCAGACCTGTTCACGGTCACTGCGAATACCCTCCAGATGTACATGCCGTTTGTTACCATACCGGTCTTCCAGTTCAATCTTGATGCGTGAATTGGTGCCCCGCACACCCAAAATCAATTCCGTATGCGAAGAAAAATCCGCATATTCCTGCTGGGGTGTCCGAAAATCATTAAACGCATAGCCGGCCCCGCCCCATCCGCCGACACCGGTGTCGTAGTAAATCCGGACGCCCCGCGCTACACTGCCGATCGCTGTTTTGTTGCCTCCGGGAGCTACCCGGATCTGGTTGTTCCGCGGCAAATCCGTAATATGGCTCGAGTTCAGGTTACGATCCGGCAACAAAGCGGCTGGCACCAGCGCACTTGAATTCAAGGACTGCAGACTGGTGGCCGGCGCCGCTGCGGGTTCCTGGGTACTTCCCATCACTTTGTCGGCTGTCGTGACGGGCCCGGCAACTTCGGGAGGCAGCCAAACCGCTTCGGTCCCCCATCCCGGCTGCGGCCCCATCATCAGCATCACTAACAACGCGGCGATCCGCGGCCGCCACTGCGCCCCCTTTCGGTTTTCTTGCTTTTTTTGATGTGTTGTTGTTTTCATGAAATTCCTCCATTTAGATTTTTAACCCTATATATTAAAAAGGGTTAGGACTTTCTTAAATTCTGTATTAAGTGTACATGGCATTCTCTATTTTGTCAACATTTGTTGTTTTATTTACAACAAATTCGGGTGGAGATTTTCTGCTAGCTTAAGGTGGAACAAGGGGTTACGATTTTTTAAGAGACCGCACTTTTTTTGTTGTTGATAAATTTCTGGCTTTTCTGAGACAGGTTGACTACAATTCGCACCCATGGAAGGTTTAGGCGAAAAGATCAAGGACCTGCGTCAGAAAAAGGGGCTGACGATCCGGGAGCTCATGGTCAAAACCGGAATCGACAAGGCCACCCTCAGCCGGATTGAAAACGGCAAAATGCCCGGCACCGTGAATACCCATCTGAAAATCGCTGAAGCGCTGGGCGTCCGCCTGCCCGATCTCTATGAAGACGTGCTGGCCCGCCAGCAGGTACAGGAAGAAAAAATCACGCGCGCCCGCGTGGAAACGTTTTCCCATACCAGCGGTGCCATTGCCGAACTGCTCACCACCGGCGTCCTTCAGAAAAAGATGATGCCCGTCCTGCTCAAGATTCAGCCGCAAGGCCATACGGAAACAGAAGAATTTCCGGTCGGCACGGAACGCTTCATTTATGTCATGAAAGGAGCGGTACGCCTGACGACCGAAGGCGGCACGACGTCGCTAAAAAAGGGAGAGAGTTTTTATTTCAACGGTGCCCGGCCTCATGCATTTGAAAACCGGACACGGAGTGAGGCCGTCTGTCTTTCGGTGATCACCCCCGTATCGCTTTAAGGAGCTTTTATGCCGGAAAATCAAAAGGAACCGCGGATTCTGGTTTGTGACGATGAAGAGGGCGTGCGCGAATCTCTGCGCCTGATTCTTTCAGACGACTACGATCTGACTTTCGCCCGGCACGGAGCGGAAGCTCTCGAGCAGGTTTCCCAGAAGGATTATGATTTGATTCTGCTGGACATCAAAATGCCGCGGATTCACGGACTGGAAGTCATCAAGCAAATCAAGAAGATCCGCCCCCAGACACCGGTCATTATTGTCAGCGGCTATCAAAGCACTGAAATCGCAACGGAAGCCCTGAAACTCGGCGCCGACGATTACGTGCCTAAGCCCTTTGAATCTTCCCAGATTCTGACGGCTGTTCAGAATGCCCTGAGCCGGAGCTGACATCCGTCAGGCATTTCATCCGGATAAACGTGCTGGTCCCTCTCCCCGGCGCACTCTCGATTTCCATCGCCGCCTCATGACGATCGAGAATCTGCTGCACAATCGATAATCCCAGCCCGGAGCCTTTCTCTTTGGTCGTGAAAAAAGGCTCTTTCACCTGCCGCAGCTGCTCCTTGGAAATTCCATGGCCCGTGTCCGTAAATACGATTTCGATTTCATCCTGTTTCCGGCGGCGCGTTTCCACCCGGATCACACCGCCTTCCGGCATGGCCTGAACACTATTGAGAAGAATATTGAGAAACACCTGCTTCATCTGATTCCGGTCCGCCATCACCGTCCCCTCGCCGGCAAGCCGCCGATCCAGCTGGATTCCCTTTTCTTCCAGGCTGTGTCCGAGGAAATCCAGAGTTTCCTCAAGCACCTCGCGGATTTCAACCGGAGCCAGCTGCGGCTCGCGCGGCCGCGAGAAATCAAGAAGCTGACGCAGCAGGTCTTCCACCCGGCGGATTTCCTGAATCACAATCCGTGAAAATTTATTCCGGAAATTTTCGTCTTCGTATTTTTTAGGCAGATACTCGGCAAAAGTCTTGATTGCCGTCAGTGGATTTTTCAGCTCATGATGCATGCTCATGGTGACGGTCGCCATCGCCGCAAGACGGTCCCGCCGCAGCGTGCGGGCCAGCGCTTCATCGTCCAGTAAATGATGGCGGATCATGGCATAGGCAAGCAGCAGCTGCCAAAGCGGGAGGCAAAACAGCTGGTATTGAGAAAAACGAAGCCCGTAAGCCGGCAGCACTGCCAGAGAAATCAATAAATAACCCGCCAGCTGGGTAAAAAAGAAAAAGCGGGCATCCTCCTTTTTCAGAAGCTGATGCTCCCGGCGCCAGAATCGCAGCAGCACCCAGAACGCATGAATCGAAATCACCGCAAAGGCGGTTGTCAGGGCTTTAAACGCGGGCCCCGGAACGGGAAAGAAACGAAAGCCGGGCGCTTCCCGGAAAGTCAGAATAAACACCGGCGAATACACAAAATAAAGCAGCCCGGCCGAAAAGAGGTAGACCAGAACCAGATCCATCACATGCCCGCGAATGCGGCCGGTATAGGATAGAACAAAATGAAACCAGGCTACCGGAATCAGAAAAAAACAGGCCTGCGAAAAGCGTCCCCAGCTTTCGGCATCCGCCAATGATGCAGCGGACGGCGCAATAAAAGAAAGTCCAAGCGCCCAGCCGAAAACCGTTAAATTGAAAATCAGGTAATGAAATCCGGAGCGGTCACTGCGTTTTACAAAAATAAAAATGCCCGTGAAAAGCGCATTGTAGGCCGTCAACGACAACAGAATGGGAACCGATTTGATAAACAGCTGGTTCATTTTTCGGGCACCAGGTGAAAGTTACGGAAGAAAAGCGTTCCCTGCCTGATTTCCCCGCTGCTGCCGTGCCGCACATAGATCACGATTTCGTCAATCGTGTGCGTCTGCGCTCCTAAGGCCACGCGGTAGGTTTTCCATTCCTGTTCCAGATTTCGGAACATGAAGGTGCGAACCGCGCTTCCGCGGAATTTCATTTCCAGATAAACAATGCCCGGCGATGCCCCGTCGGTACGCACATCCACTTCCAGCGCTTCGTACGGAGAAAGATCGGGCCGGTTGAGCAGCATGTAAGTTCCGACAAATGCTGTGGCCGGAAAAATATCGTAATACATCCGCAAAACTGATTTTCCCGACGCGCGGTCATGAAAAAATTCCCGCTCGGAATAACCATGATTCGGCGTGTAGAAATCGCCGTGTTCCGTAACATAGCGGAACAGATCGCCGGCGTGGCGCGAAATCCGCTGCTGACGCGAATGAAAGGCATGACCGCGCGGACGAATCTGATAGGCGCGAAAGGCCGACTGCCATTCGCGCAGCGAGAGGGTTTCCGGCCGTGTGGCCACTCGGCCCCGCACCTCGATTTTTTGAAGCGGTCCGACAACCACTGTCTCACTGGTTTTGTCTTCGCGCCGGACGACTTCGACTTCGCCATCAAGCACATAGACGGTATCCACATCATTTCGGTCATCCACCAGAATACGGAAAACCGCTTCGCGAATCCGGAACAGGGCTTGCGGCGTAAATATTCTTAGTTCCTCGCCGCTTGCCCAGGTGGCCCCCAGCAGAGACCCATCCAGCAAATGCACTTCATGGCGCGGCGCTTCCATAAAAGTGGAAGAGCGGCCCTTCATCTGGGAATTCCGTTCGAGCAATAGTACCAGCCGCGGAGAGAACTCAAGCAATGCGGAACTGTTGGCGCCGGTCCGGATACGGTCGCGCTCAAGAAGAAGATTCCCTTCCTGCACCGCACGCCAGCCGTCCGGCTGACGGAACATTTCCGTCTGATTGGAAACAGAGAGAATCCGAATGGGGACTTGCCGGTTCAGCTCCAGGCCAAAAATTGACAGAGCCGCGGCAAGACCGGCCAGAAGAAAGATAGAAGGCCGTACGTTCACGGGGCGTATTCTAGCACAACTTCATCCGGTTATTGCCATTCCCCTTGTCCTCTTTCGGCCCGACAAGAGTCCGAATTTTTCCGATACCGTTTCATGGTTCAACCTCTAGGAGCTCCACAAACCGGGGCTTATTCTGGAAAGTAATGAAGGCAACGAAAGGAGGCAGGCAATGAAACATTTAAACCAGTTTGTGATGCCAGTTCTCCTGACCGGAATCCTCGCTTTGCCGGGGACCGTATCGGCCCAGGAGGCAATGGCTCCGAAGCCGGAACGCTCAGAGTATCCCGGCCAGCGCGTGGAGAGCGAATTCACCCAGCGGGGAGGAACCGTCGAGCTCCATGAGGACTATTATGAAAGTGCCCTGGCACCGAAACCTGTCCGTTCCGAAAATGCCGGAAGACGGCTGGAACGGGAGTTTCATGGATGGAATCGGGTCACCGAACGGGAAAGCCGGACCGGCAATGAAAACATACGGGTCGCGGCACCGGCTCAGGGAGTTCGAGTCTAAGGATCATCGCAGGAAGTGAGACCTGAGCTGTTACGCAGCAGCCGATGACGGCAAGGCGGTCATATCGACCGCCTGCCCGTCGGCTGCAACCGTCACATTCCAATGAAATTCTTCGCGGATCGTTCGCGCAAAGGCTTCCGAAGTTTCAGGCTCTCCATGCACCACATACGTCATACGCGGCGGGCGGCGGAAGCCGCGCAGCCAGCGCAGTAAATCGGCCCGGTCCGCATGGGCCGAAAGGCCGTCGATTTTTTCCACCCGGGCCCTCACGGCCGCTTCCCGCCCAAAAAAGCGGAGGACACGGGCCCCATCCTGAAGCGCCCGGCCGCGGGTGCCGGCCGCCTGAAAACCGGCCAGCAGCAGTGTATTTCTTTCATCCCCGATGCGCTGTTCCACATGATGCAGAATGCGGCCGCCGGTCAACATGCCGCTTGAGGAAATAAGAATGAAGGGCCCTTCTTTTTTATTTAGACGTTTAGAGTCTTCCTGGCTTTCCACACGCATAAAATTGCGGGTCCGAAGTGCCTGGGGACGCGCCGCCATGGCAGAATCATATTCCTCCGGATGCCGGGCATAAATCTCGGTCACATCGACGGCCATCGGGCTGTCCAGGATCACAGGCAATACGGGAATTTTCCCGGTCTCTTCCAGCGTCCGGATCCACCAGATCAGTTCCTGCGTCCGTCCGACGGCAAAAGCGGGAATCATCAGCACGCCGCCGCGCTCGGCCGTTTCGATAATCACCCGCGCCAGTTTTTCCAGCGAATCCTGCGGATGATCCTGATCGCCGTAAGTGGATTCAATGAGGAGAATATCCGCTTCCGGCACGATTTCCGGATCGCGGATAATCGGCTGGCTCCAGCGCCCGAGATCGCCGGAAAAAACCAGCCGGACAGGCGACTTCCGCCCGATTAAAAGTTCGACGGTCGCCGCTCCCAGAATATGGCCCGCCCCGTGAAAAATGCCGGAGATTTCGTGCGTTACTTTGAATTTTTTTCCAAAGCGGTGCGTTTTTAACCGTTCCAGTGTCCGCCGCACCTCGGCCTGAGTATAGAGCGGAAGGGCCGGATGATGTTTGGAATACCCTTTGCGATTCGCATAAGCCGCATCTTCTTCCTGCAGCTTGGCTGAATCGGCGAGCATCACGCGCAGAAGATCCGCCGTTCCGGACGTGCAATCGATCCGGCCGCGAAATCCCAGGCGCGAGAGCACCGGCAAATACCCGGAATGATCAATGTGCGCATGGCTTAGCACCACGCCCTGCAGACGCGCGGGATCGAAGGGGGTTTCCCAATTGCGGAGCCGGAGTGCTTTGAGTCCCTGAAAAAGTCCGGCGTCGAGAAGAATTTCTTCCTTGCGGTAACGGAGATGGTACTTGGAACCGGTTACGGTGCCCGCGGCTCCATAGAATGTCAAAACAGGTCCGTCCACCCAACCTCCCATTACGGTTGACCCCGTTTGATTTTTTTATCGGCACAAGAAGTTAAAATCCGAAACAGTTTCATTGTGTTTGGGAAGAAATCTCCGGTATGCTACTATGACGGCCATGCACACCCAGCCCTATGACCTTCTGATCATCGGCGGCGGCATTACGGGAGCGGGCATCGCCCGCGACGCCGCACTCCGCGGGTTGAAAGTTGTCCTTTTTGAAAAGTCCGCCTTCGGCTCCGGCACCAGCAGCAAATCTTCCAAATTAATTCACGGCGGTATCCGCTATCTCGAAACCGCGTGGCGTGATTTAAAGAAAGGGCATTTCAGAACCGCATGGAAAAATTTCCGCTTCGTCTGGGTCTCTCTTCGCGAAACGCATATTCTGGAAAAGATGGCACCGGGTCTCGTCCGGCCTCTTCCCATGCTCGTCCCGCTGTACAAAAACGGAAAGCGCAGCGTTTCGGCCGTCCGTTTTGGCGCTTTACTTTACGGCTGGCTCACCTTCCTGGCCGGCGGCCGGCGTTTTCCTGAAATTCTCCGCACCCGTGAAAAAGTGCTGGAACGTGTACCCGCCCTGAATCCCGAGGGCCTTCTGAGCGGGATTCTGTTGTGGGACCATACCACCGATGATCAGGAATTGGTGAAAGCCACGCTGGCCTCGGCACGGCGACATGGCGCCGAACTGCGGGAACGCGCGCGCGTGATCGGCTTCCGCCGTCTGCCGGATGGAACTTATGAAGCGACCGTCGATAGCGGCGGCGAAATTCAAAGTTTCGAAGCCCTTCAAATCGTCAATGCCACCGGCCCCTGGATCGATCAAGTGCGCCGCGTGGCCGGTAACAGCGGCGAAAATGCCCTGCTCCATCCGGTGGCAGGTTCGCATCTCGAGTTTGAAGCCTTCACGCCGTTATCTGTCATTCTGGAAGCGGCCGACGAACGCGCCTTTTTTGTGATTCATCGCGGGTCGATTTCCCGGGTAGGCACGACGGAATGGATTCCGGAAGGTCCGGAAGATACGGCCACACCGGAAAAAGATGTGCGGTATCTGCTTGAAGCACTGAACCGGTATTTCCCCTCGCTTCATCTTACTGAAAAAGATATTCTGCACCGGGATACCGGCATCCGGCCGCTGGCCCGGGCATCGCATACAGGGTCGCCCTCCGATATTTCCCGGGAACACGCCCTTTATTGCGACGCGGCGGGAATCTGGCATGTCACTGGAGTCAAACTCACGGATCACCGCCGCGCCGCCGAAAAAGTCGTCGACCGGCTGGTGGCCGCACTGACATCGCGCCGGCCCGGCCTGCCCCGTCAAAGCCGGACGCAGCAAACGCCGCTCGACGCCTGAGATTTTTACTGAGCCGCTTTCCCCTCACGGATGACGCCCAAAGCAGGTTTTCTCTGATTACAATCGCTATCGTATTCTCCTAAGATTTCACGCATGAAGTCCCGGTGGGTTTCCCTTTTACTTTGCGGCGCATTTTCCCTGTATGGCGTTCCGGTTTCCGCGCAACCGGTTCTGCAGGAAAGTCACCCCCCTTCGATGCCGGATATCCCTTTTACGGAATCCTTGCCGGAATCGAATGACTTTAAAGCGGAGACCAGCCAAACTTTTCTGATGGAATCTTCTTCTTTGTCCGCCGCATCAACGGAAAGTGAACCGGCCGTCCTCGGCGTCGAGGAAGGAGAAACCGTGAGCGGTGTCGTTCATATCCGGCCGAATCCCGAAGAACGGCCCGGTATCCGCAAAGTGGCTTATTATTTAAATGGTACAAAATCGGGAAAAGTCTATCGGGCGCCTTTCACCTGGGGCGGCGTGAATGGCGATGGCACCACCGGTTTTGATACCCGGACAATTGAGGACGGAAATTATACGCTGGGCATCGTCTACACGGATGGCAGCGGCGATCATGAAATCCAGGTTTCATTTATCGTCGATAACAGCGGCACGCCGCCACCTGATCCCGAGCCGGAACCCGAGCCCGATCCGGAGCCGCAACCCGGCGGCGGGGATCTGCTCGGCATTTCCGAGGGCGAAACGGTGAACGGAATCGTGGAAGTACGTCCGAACCCCGAGGAATTCCCCGGCATTCAGAAAGTCGCGTATTATCTGAACGGCACGAAATCGGGCAAGGTCTATCAGTCCCCTTTTCTCTGGGGCGGTCCGGACGGAAACGGCACAACCGGTTTTGACACCCGCACGATTGAAGACGGAAATTATACGCTGGGCGTTGTCTACACGGATGGCAGCGGCGACCATGAAATCCAGGTTACATTCATTGTCGATAACAGCGGTGCGCCGCCGCCCCCGGAAAGCGACGCCGCCATTCTCGGCGTTGAAAATAACGAGACCGTGAGCGGAACCGTCGAGATCCGGCCCAATCCCGAACATTTGCCGGATGACACCCAGCAAGTGGAATGGTTTCTCAATGGAGAATCGTCGGGCATCGCCACCGAACCGCCTTTTCTGTGGGGCGGCCCCGGCAGCGACGGCACCACCGGCTTTGACACCCGCCAGCTGACCGACGGCGTCTATCAGCTCTTGTTCCAGGCACCCGGAATTTCTGCGGCCATTCGTCTGGTAGTTGAAAACAATCCCGATCCGGTTCCGGAGCCTTCCCCGATTCCTCCGTCGGATGAAACCGCCGGAGGCCTGGATTTCTCTCAGGAAGGCAGTATTTTTTCAGGCGTGGTTCAAACAGACTCTTTAAGTTTCCTGGCGGATCACGACGCGGTGCATCTCATCGATGCGGCCGATCCTTCCAACCCGCAAATCATTTCTTCGGTCCAGTTCTTTGACGGCCCGCTGGCCGACATTGAAGCTGACTCGGCATCTCTCTATGTTCTGGAGCGCGGCGGAGGCCGGTTGTGGCGCATCGACATCACCCAGCCTTCATCGCCCAAAAAATATCTCATACTTTCCGGAATCGTCGATCCCCAGGGACTGGTTTTAACGGAAGATACCGTTTACGTCGTGCATCGGGAAGAATACGCCCTCATCGCCTGCAACAAAAGTGAAGGCGGCCTGACATGCGGGCTTCCCTTTGAGCAGTATGTCTTCGAAGATTTCTATCACTTCACGGATCAAAACCAGTTTGCGGCATCCGCCGGAAAGAGTTATATCCGCGGCAGCCGGGGTTCGGATATTTTTCTGGATACCAGCACGCCGGCTCCTCTTGTTTCCATTAATGAAGGCACCGGGGATGAACTCTACGCCACGCTGGAAAATGGCACCGTGGCGATCTATGACACCGCCGCCGTCGGCAATGCGGAATCAGACCCGCTTCCGCTGATTCAAACCCTGGAACTGGCGGAAAACAACCCGGTGTTCAGCCTCGCGCGAAACGGATTTCTTGCCGTGCTGGATGCCAATGGAACCGTCGAAATCTGGGATGTGCAGGATCCGGCCCAGCCAGAATCCCTTGAGACGCTTCAGATTCCGGGAGCGCACCGGCTCGACTTTGACGGCGAATATCTTTATGCGGTCACGGAAAATGAATACCGCATTGTCTTGCGCACCACGGATCCCCCGCCGGGAGGCGGCGAGCCGGTTAGTGAAGACGGCTACTTGATCGGCATCGAAAGCGGTGCGGTGCTTTCAGGAACGGTGCGGGTGCGCCTCAATCCCGATTCCGGGCTGACCGTAAAAAAAATCGCTTATTATCTGAATGGTGCAAAATCCGGCAAAGAATACAACGCGCCGTTTACCTGGGGCGGCCCAGACGGCGTGGATACCCGGACATTGCCAAATGGAAATTACACGCTGGGCGGCGCCATCACCACCGACGCCGGGGATATGAATTTTTTCTACCCGTTTGAAATATCGAATTAAATCGCGACGAGTTCTTCGTGCCGTTCGAAAATCGGCTGGCGGGGATCGGCCGTTTCCGGCACCCCCTGCGTTTTGGTCACGTACTGGCGGAAGGAACGGTAAGTGGCCACCCAGCGAAAGAATTCGAGCCACTTGCCCGTAGAGAACGGTCCGGAGGAAGCCACCTGCTTGAAGGTCCGCGTAAAAAACCGGCGGCGTTCACCGTCACGCGTCACCAGAAAGTAGGCCAGAACTTTGAGAAGCAGAAAGAGAAATTTAAAATCCAGATTGGCGCGTTTGTGTTCCGGATTTAAATTCTGATACCGGGAAAGCAGAGTCGCCAGCCGGTCCCCATAGCTGTCATAACGATAGAGTGAACGGATCAGCCAGCTGTAGCCCGCGCGCAATTCTTCGCTGGTCATCTGTTTGGGAATAAAATTGCAGTCCGCAGCGCCGTGACCGTTCATTTCCGTCCATTCCATATCCAGAAGACGGCCTTCGGCTTTCAAACGTTTCAGCAGCGGCGTATTCGGCAGCGCCATCAAAGTTCCGCAGGTTGTAAACGGAATACCCAGCTCCTGAAGAAAGTCATACTGTTCTTCAAAAATATAAACGTCATCGGAATCGAAGCCAACGATCATGCCGGCACAGACAGAAATATGATGCGCATGAATCCGCTTGATGTCCTCAACAATTGACTTGCGTGTGTTCTGCAGTTTTTTGGTTTCGACCAGACTTTCGCGGCGCGGAGATTCGATGCCGACAAAAACCGAATAGAAATTGGCTTCCTGCAGCAGGGTCAGCAAATCAGGATGATGCGCCACGTTAATGGTCAGCTCACATGAAAATTCAACCGGGTAGCCGTTCTTGCGGGAGTATTCCGCCAGCGCGGTCAGCAGTTTACGGGCATAAGGAAGATTCCCGATAAAATTGGCATCTCCAAAAACAATATAATGTGCGCCCTGCTTAACGCAGTGATCCACTTCCGCCAGCACATGTTCAACGGACTTGGTCCGCGGAACGCGGCCGTCCATCACAATAATATCGCAGAATTCGCACTGAAACGGACAACCCCGGCTGGTCTGCAGGCTGAACATATTGTATTGACCGCCGTCGATCAGATCGTAACGCGGCACCGGACTTTTTTCCAGGTCCGCTTTACCTTCCGCCTGATAAAATTCACGCGCCTTGCCGGCTTCGAAATCACGCAAAAATTCAGTCCAGATTAATTCCGCTTCGCCCGCAACCCGATGATCCGCATGCCCTTCGAACGCTTCCGGGAAAAGACTGCAGTAGGGCCCGCCAAAGACGACTTTGCGGCCGCGCCGGCGGAATTCTTTCGCAATTTCCAGGGCACGGGCGTATTGGACATTAAATGCCGTGATCCCGATCAAATCCGCCTCCACATCAAAGTCGATGGGGGCAATATTCTCATCGGCAATCTGCACCTGCCAGGGCGCCGGGGTCAGGGCCGCGACGGTCGCCAGCCCCAGGGGCGTGGTCGAAAACCGGGTGCCGGTAAACGGCTGAAGACCTTCGAACGACCAGATGGTAGGCGGAAAAAGAGGGTTAACCAGATAAAGTTTCATGTTTAGGCATATTGGACTGACGGGCACGGGAAGTCAAGGGAAAGTCCGTAAAAGAAGAAGGGGGCAGGTGTTAGGACCTGCCCCCTCGCTGAAAATCGGGATTAATGGCGTCCCCAGCCGCCACCACCGCCGCCGCCGCGCCGGTCGCGATCGCGACCTCCACCGCCGCCGCCGCGCGAACCGCCGCCGCCACCACCGCCACCGCCGCGAAAATTCTGCTGCGGAGGACGT
>CAZGID010000024.1:0-20213 GCA_964526065.1 uncultured bacterium | reverse complement strand
TCCCCCGTTATCATCTGATAGTAGCCCAGCAGAACCGGTATCATCGCGGAACCAAGCACCGTAAGCAATGCAATCCGGATCTTGCGGTAATCGGTGGCCACCAGCCGGGTCAGCACATAAACCGCAAAAATGCTGACCAGACGAAGCCAGTCCGACAAGCTGTCTGCAAAATCCGGGCTGTAAGAAATCGAGATGGCGGCAATTCCGAGAAACAGCAGAAACGGTTTCGATTCCTCCATCTCGGCAATATTGACCTTGCGGTAAAGCGCATAGAACAAACCCAGTACGATCAGGGCCAGACTTGCCAGGGCCGCCACATTAAAGCCGCCCGCCGTAAAATTCTTGAGATAATCAAGGCTGGAACGGATAAAAATAAGGACGAGGAAACCCGCTTCAAAATTAATGATCAGCAGGAGTACATAGATGCACAGAATCAGCAAGCCGGCAAAGTAGGCTGCCGAAATGAGCCCGCTGCCAAAAAGAAAAAAGGGCATGAAAAGCACCAGGCCAAACATCCATTTCCCTGGCTGATTGAATAAAGGCGGCATCGTTACGTCCATGCTTTATTCCGTTCTCTGAAACCGGAACCGTGAGGTACGGAGCAGGCGTAACATATCAGCGCACTTCCGCACGAGATAATGACGTTCATGATCTCTGGAACTAAACCAGAACCAGGGAAATACAAAGCACAGAGCCAGAATACGCGGCAGGGCATCGTCAACCCGACCGGCGATCGAGGCAATAATCATCCAGGCCAGCGTCATCGCGACCAGGTTCTGATTTTTTGGTCCCAGGTGAAACCTGTAGTAATGCCTTAGGAATGCGTATTGCAGCAGCATATGCACCCCGGTGGAAATCGAATAAGCCAGCGCCGCCCCTTCCAGCCCCCACCGGTTAAAGGTGAAATAAGTAAGCCCGAGATACAAAACGGGATAAACAGAGGAAGAAATAAAGATGGATTTGAGTTTTCCTTTCGCCGCCAGCGCGGAGCCGAGCGTGTAGCTGCCCACCAAAAAAAGCGCACTATACAGCTGGATCTGTAAAACCGGAGATGCCTTTAAAAATTCGGAACTGTAGAAAAGCACAATAAATATTTCCGGCAGTATCATGAGGGTCACGATAATCGGAGTCAGAACAAAGAGCAAAAAGCGCAGCGAATCGTTTGTCGCCTTGGTTATTTCTTGCGGGGTCTGTGCCCCGGCAATCAACGGAAGCATATAACCGCTGATGGCATGAATCGGGATAGAAAGATAAACGGCCGAAAATGTGACGGCCACCTGATAAATACCCATCGCCGAAAGGCTCATCTGTTTCACAATCCAGGCCGCGACCACGAGACGGACGCCATGGCTCAGGACATCCTGATAGATTTGAAGAAATCCAAAGTGAAACTGCTCCTTTAATTTGCCCAGGTTGATCCGGCCGGCATATCTCAAAAATCTCTTCTTGGCATTGAACAGAAGATAACCGATAAGCGGAAATCCAAAAAAAAGCCCCTGGGTCAGGATCGCGCCCCAATAACCAAAGGCCCACACCAGAAAAGGCGTAAAGACAATCACCCCCAGGAAGGCCCCCAGCGTGTATTTCGCATACGGCGTATAATCGAGATTCCCCTTCACAATGGATGACAGGAGCGTGCTGAAAGCGGCCACCGGAAGCAGCGCCGCGAGAAAAATGACGTACGGGTAAGCTTGCGGATCGCCATAAAGACTAATGGAAATCCGTTTCGAGAAAATCGTCACCACCAGCGACGTAATCACCGAGGCGATGATCACAAGAAGATAGGACGTGCGGATAACTTCCTGATACTCGCGATCATCCGGACCGGCAAGCCGTTTTTCGGCAACCTGTTTAATGACAGCCCGGCGGGAGCCCAGGTCACCGAAAATGCGAAGCGTTTCAAAAAAAAGGCTGAGCGGCGCGATGAATCCCGTTCCCATCGGCCCCAGAAACATGGCGATGCATTTGGTCCGGACAAACCGCATCACCATTTCGCCGATGCTGACCGCCGTCAAAATAGAGGAGCCCTTAACGATGTTTCTCATGATATCCGCACACGGGTTCTTATCAAATTATTGCAATGGGTATCACGATCGCCGGCGATCAATCGCGATAATACCGGTGATAATATTTATTATCCGTACTCACAGCACTATTGAGCAGAACCCCGATCAGATTCGTATTTGCATTCCGAATCATCGAAAGCGACTTGGGGATCAGGCGGGAACGCGTATGCCCGGTTCTGGAAACCAGAATCGCGCCATGCAGCTGAGAAAGCAGAACCGACGTATCGGAAATCAGCGTGATAGGCGGCGTATCGTACAGAACAATGTCAAAATATTCCCGTGTCGTCTCGATGAATTCCGACATCTTGTCTGAACTCAAAAGTTCCGAGCGCATGATGAGGCTTTCGCCCGGCGTCACAATCCAGAGATTCGGGATCTTGGTCTTCTGCACGATCTCATGAAACATCATGTCCTCAGTCAGATACTGACCCAACCCCTTTTTGCGCTGGGTACCATAAGTCCGGTGCAGTCTGCCCCGCCGGATATCACAATCCACCAGCAGCACCTTTTTATCCAGCTGCGATAAGCAAATGGCCAGGTTCGAAGAAATCGTCGTTTTGCCTTCATCCGGAATCGAACTGACCATGGCAAAATCCTTGAAATTCGGATCCTTCTTCATCAGCCACTGCAGCTGGATGCGCACCAGCCGGTACGCCTCCGCGGATTCAGACAACGGTTTATTAACGATTAACCTGTCCAGCTTGGATATCCGGCTGAAGCCTTTGGTGTATTTGTCATAAGGCACGGTGCCCAGAAAGGGCGCATTCCCGATGGCTTTTTTAAGATCCTCTTCCGATTTAACGGTATCATCAAGATACTCCACGAAGAAGGCCAGGAAGATGCCGGCGATCAGGCCGCCGATCATGCCGATCAGAATATTGAGAATCTTTTTCGGTTTGGCAATGTGGCTCGGCGGAACCGCGGGATCCGCGACTACAATGTTATTCATCTGAGAGCTCGAAAACACAGAACTCTCCTGAATGCGCTTCAAAATATCCTTCAGCATCAATTCTTCTTCTTCCCCGCTTTTGGCGTTGGCAAGGCGCTGTTCATCCAGCTGATGCTGCTTTTCGATTTCGGCCGCCTGCTCTTCAATGCTTTTCGCCAGGCTCCGGATTTCATTTTTCAGGGCGATCATTTCATGATGCATCGGCCCGTATTGAGTAGACAAGCTGTCATAACGCGACTGGAGCCGAAGGTAATCGGCGTTCAGTGAAGCCATGCGCTGGTTGCGGATATAAGTCAGCGCGCGCCGTTTTAAATTATCCCGGCCATAGCGCTCCGCCAGCGCATTGGCAATGGTGGCGGCAAGTTCCGCATCCGGGTTGTAAACGGAAATGCGGATCGCCCGCGTCCCTTTGAGACGCTCTACTTCCACATCGTCGAGAAAGCGCTGCAATTGATCGCCTTTGCGCTCCGAAACAGCCCCCGGTCCCAGAAGAAAACCTTTCACTTTTTTTACCGAGTCGTAATAAAACCTTTTGAACGGATTCGGCTCCTGCTGATACCGCGGCAGTTCGTCCAGATTTAATTCTTTGAAAACTTCGCCGGCAATACTGCGCGATTGAATGAGCGACATCTGGGTTTGAACATAGTTATCGAAAATCTCAAAACTCATTCCCCTGGCGCTGCTCTGCGACGGATCCAGCACGTCGGACCCTTCTCCCTCGATTACGATCGTAGTGGAGGCCTTGTAGAGCGGCGTCATCATAAAACTGAGCACGCCGATCGACACCGTACCGATCAGGCAGAATGAAAGCACCAGCCATTTACGGCGCAGAAGAATGTTCCAATAATCCTTAAGATGACTTCCCTGAAAATCAACAGACGTTTGAGTCGGTGCAGCTGCTGGAAGATCCATAACTTTCATATTGGTTATCCCCTTTTAATTAAAAAAAACTTTTGGGAACGCTGATCACATCCCCTGCTTCAACATAGGTATCCTGAGAACGTCCTTCAATAATATCCTCAACATCCACAACAATCGTTTTCTCTCCCATTTCATCCCGCCGGAGAATTTTGACTTTCTCCTCATTGGCAACGGGCGAAAATCCGCCCGCCATCGATATCGCTTCTACAATGGACAGATTTCCGAGCAGCTCATAATTTCCGGGCTTGCGAACTTCCCCAAGCACCGAAAAGTGACTGTGTTCCAGGACGAAAATATTGACGAACGGATTCAGAATGTAATCACCCTCCAGCTGCTGCCGCAGCATTTCCTCGGCATCGGAAACACTCATTCCGGCAATCTTGATACGCCCGACCAGCGGATGCGTGATAAATCCCATACTATCAACACGAAATGTCTGCTGGATTCCGGATTCACCGAGAATTTTGATGTAGAGCAGATTATTGGCGCCGATTTTGTAAGACGCGTCATCCGATGCGGTCGGCATCGGTCCCTGCCCCATAAATTCTCCGGGAGTTTGGGCATTGCCGGAGGAAATGCCGGACAAAAGAACGATTAAGAGTGCTGTTATGGCCGGTTTGCGGATCGAAAATTTCGCGTTCATTGTCATCCAACCTCCAAGGTTATGAGTAAGATGCTGCAGTTTCTCATACCGTTTTCTCTACATCTATCCGGATAATTCTGATATGGATGTAAGGGACTGGGTTATGCTGAACGGCGGTGGTAATGGTAGGTCCCGCCATCCGAGCGCTCGCCTTCCTTGCGTTTCCCAGCAGGGGTTTCTCCTGAACCGCCTCCGGCGGATTGCTTCTTTTTTTTCGCCTGCTTGGCGGATTCAATAATGCGGACGCGCAGGGCCCGGCGCCCCTTGTCCCCGCCCTCCAGATCGAATTCCACGAGGTCGCCCTTCTTCAGAGTTTTATAGCCTTCCACCTGGATTTCGGAGAAATGCACAAACACTTCCTCACCCTCTTCCTGCGTAATAAATCCGTATTTCATTGTATTGTTGAACCATTTCACAACGCCCCGTGGCATACTGATCTTCCTTTACCGGCTCAAATGGCCAGCTGCGCCGCCGGATAAATACTCAACCATTCCGGCAAGTTTTGTCGCGACCCGCTTTGCGGCTCCCAGTCAAACAAATAAAGATCTGAATGTTCCCATCCCCAGCGTCGTCCGCCAGCCTTGTGATGAGCGGCATAATCGGCTTCATCAAAAAAGACAGCATGACACCGGCCTTCGGGACTCCAGGATAAAAATGGATGACGCTGCAGCATATTCTTCAATGCATGGTTCCACCGATAGAGTTTCATCGTGACATATCCGGAGTCGGCGGCATGGCGATAGAAGAAACGGTTCCGGTGAAATGTCCGGAAGCGGAACGGGCAATCTTCGAGAAATGCCCGCGCATAATCAAGCGTCAATGCCGTTTTGTTTCTTTCTTTAGCACGTAGAAATGCAAGCGAAAGCATCACCGCAGACACCGTTCTCCGGCAGGATTCCGAAGGGTAAATTCCCCATGCTTTCAAAACAGCATTCTCGCTGTGATAATTCAAAACCATGCCCGCAATATTGCACAGGCCTTTCCGGACCAGAACCAGTTCGCCTTCCTGAAGATCTGATTTAAGCTCAAACTCGGTCCGGCCGCGAATGCCGCTCCCGTTCTGAACCCGGGGCGTATATAAATCACGGTAAAATTCCTGAAGACGGACGGGATCACGGGTGATGAGAAGCTTCAAATCATGTCTTTGAAAGTACTTGCGAACCCGCTCAGAAGCCTGCCAGAAGCCTTTGCGGTCATAGATCGGATAATCAATACAGTTCCAGACGGGAATACGGAAGTGCATGTCGGCCTGAAAGAATCTTTCGCGCACGGGGTTCATTTCCAGAAATACCGCATCACAGCCCGAATACTCTTCGGCGGCATGTTCCAGAATCGCTTTCCCCGGAAGCTTCCCCAGGTAATCCTGGTCCGCATCGCGGCGCAAGTATTTGGAAGCCAGATAATCCTTCGTTTCCGGTTTCCCGGCAAAAATAAAGGAAACCGACAGGCCGGAAAACTTCTCTTCTCCGCAGCAAAGCCAGGATTCGAAACGAAGCGGATTTGCGGCTGCCAGCACTTCCCTGCTTCGCAGACAGAACCCGGTCCACATCTCGCGCAGGACTTCCGTTCGTTTCAGTGATAAGGATACAGAATCCATGACACACTCCTTTCTTTGCTTGAGGCTTCATCATAGAAATCCCATAAAAGACAAGTATCAGGAGGCGTCCCTATTTTCGTGCGCCTTTGGATGAGGCCCTTGTGAGCTAATACCGTACAAAATTTTTCCTGAGTTTCCGCGAAGCTTTTTGTCAGGAAAAGGATGACTCGAATCTCGGGCAGGACGCTATTCTGGCCCTTTCCCTTTTCTGATAACTTTCTGACGTGTTCAAACCATCCCTGATTCTGATTCTGGCTCTGTATCTCGCCCCGGGCGGTGCTCATGCCGCCGACTGCTGGATTTCGCCTAATGGAAGGGGAGAAAAGGACGGCCGCTCCGAAGAAAATGCCTATGCCGCCGCAGATGGAAAGGCCCAGCAGTGCTGGGAAGAAACCGGCCCTACAGAAACCATGCATGTTCTTCCCGGCATTTATTCCCGCCGGAACAATGCCTTCTGGACGCTGAAAATTACGGAGAAAAACAGCGGTTCCGATCGCGAAAATCCAAAAAAATTAATCGGGCAGGGGGATGTCCGGCTGGAAGGCTCCCGTCCCGTTCCTTATAAAGTATCCGAACGGGACCAGGGAGAAACCTGGATCCGGCTGGAAAAGCGGGCTCGAAATGTTGTCATTGAGAATTTTGATGTGGAGAAAGTCGCTTATGGCATTGATGGATCGGCCGGAGGTTACCATCATCTCCGGCTGACGGATCTGCACTTCGTTGACACCCGGCAGAACATTTACCTGCGGGGCCATCCCGCCTGCCGCAGCCAGGAGGACTGCGAGGTCGATCCGGAAACAATCAGCCGCGCCATCCGCATCGAACAGACAAGCGGAACCCGGTACTCGAAACGGCATATCCGCCTATCCCCTGGCATTGATGGTGTGCGTGTCTTCCAGGCATTCGCGGACGCTCAATATCTGGACCACGATTTTGCCGTTGGTTTCGATGTTGAAAATCCAAGCCATGACATTCTCTTTGAAGAAGCTCATGCACGACGCAATCTATTCACGGGCAGCGAGTACTGGAACGGTGATGGGTTCAAGGCCGAAGAAGAAACCTATAACATTTCCTATCTGGCCTGCACAGCATCTGAAAACGCAGACGCCGGATTCGATATCAAGGCCGGTCATGCCCGTCTCGTCAATAGTGTCGCTTTCCTGAATAAGCGCAATATCCGGATCTGGAGCCATGACACTGCGCACTTATGGAATATTTATGCTGCGCATTCCCGTAATCTTGGCGGAGAAGGCGCGCCGGCCGGGGTGTGGGTCAGCGGACGGGCAGAATGCCGTTATTGCACCCTTCGGGAAAACAGCATTCAATTGATGCTTGAGAATAACGGCGGCCAACCTCCTTTTGTCCGCCTTCAGGATTCCATCCTCGCCGTCTCGGAAGCCATTCCGGATGGTCAGTTCATCCTGAAAGAAGAAGGGGCCCGGCTGGAACTGGATCAGACATTACTCTGGAAAGAAAACGGCCCTGGCCGGAATCCCGAATTCCGGATTCAATCCCCCGAATTTCGAATGGATACGGCGCTTCTCAACAGCGCACGCTACGGCATGAAAAAAGGATTTCATTCCCAGCGCCCTGCCCCGGCCGAATAAAAAAAAAGATCAGGAGATTTTCTGCCAGCGGACGGCCTGCTGCAAAAGCTCGAGGTTACTTTTCAGATTTAACTTCTGCTTGATATTGGAGCGGTAGGTTTCAATCGTCTTGACACTCAATTGCAGATTTTGGGCGATTTCTGTGGTGGGCCGTCCTTGCCCGATAAAGCGGAAAACTTCAAGTTCCCGCTGGCTGAGACAGGCCATCGGGGAACGTTCTTCATGGCGTGAAAACTGCCAGCTGATGATTTTTTCCTTCATCTCGTCACTGAGATAAAACTGGCCTTTTGCCACGTGCTCCAAAGCGGGAATCAAATGCTCCAGACTTTCCTTTTTAGTCATGTACCCGGTGGCACCGGCACGCAGGGACTGCTCGGCAAAAAATATTTCTTCATGCATCGAAAGAATCAGCAGTTTGACGTCGGGATGCTCATTTTTCATTGCTTTTACGAAATCAAGACCGCTTTCTCCGCGCAACGACAAATCAACAATAACGACATGAGGCTGTGTTTCTTCTACCCGTCGCAGCCCCTGCTCGACCGTCTCGGCTTCGCCCACAACCTGAAAGCTGCTTTCAGAATGAATCAACTGAGTCAATCCCTTCCGGCACAGCGGATGGTCGTCCAGAATCAAAATCCGGACGTTTTCCTGAAAATTATCTTCTCTCTCGGTAATCGTCTCTGACTTTTCAGGGCTCAGTTGCTTCATAATTGAATTCATGTGCGCATTATGATCCGGTTTGTATCTGGCGGGAATCAGGCACCGGATTTTTGTCCGGTCCTGTGAAAACCTCTGGGACGTGGGGGCCTCCTGTAGGAAGCCCCACAAAGGTGTCGGACTTCAGCCGACCCGCACCGCCAAAGCTGTTTTCAGCTCGGCCTGCAATTCACGGCAGGCAATCGAGATGGTCTCGAATACCGTTTCGTAAAAACATTCACTCAAACCCACGGGGTCCGGAATTCCACCGCGCAACGAAAGGAAGCTTCTGTCCGGAACATAATCCGACAGCATCCGCAGTTTTCCTTCCACAGTCGGATCCAGCGATAAAATATAATCGCGGTGGATTTGTTCCATGACCAGAATCCGGCCCGCTTCCTGCACCCCCTGTTCCGTTACAGCAGCCGCCTGATGATTCCGAACGTCGATCCCCTGCTTCTGAAGGAGCTTTATTGTCATCCGCGTCGGCGGCTGGCCTTCCACAACACAGGTGCCCGCCGAACGGATATTCTGATACGGAACCCTCTCTTCCCCCGCAAGATATCGGGAAAGAAGAGCGGAAGCCATCACGCTCCGGCACCGGTTCCCGGTGCAAACAAAGAGAATCGAATTATTTTCGTTTCCATCGAGCATCATATTTCTGTTTCCTCTTAATAAAACAACGAGCCTTCTTCGATCTGGCTCTTTCGGATATCATATTCTTCCTGGGTAATCCGGCCGGCATCAAGGTCTTCTTTCAGCTTTTCCATCTGCTGACGGGCACGAAGTTCATAGCCAGCTCCTGCCCCGGCCACACCGGCCGCTGTACCGCCCCAGAATTTACCGCTGCATCCGGAGAACACAACCAGAAGCGCAATCGCAATCCAACCTGAGAGTTTCATGGCTTTTTGCTCCTTTCGCTTGGAAAAATCATACAATTTTCTTTACCGTCCCCCTATAAGGCATCATCCCTCTTCTCAGGTGGGTATTTCCCTTGATCCGTTTAAGCAATGCCCCTAAGGAGAAAAGAAAAACGGGCCGGTTTCCCGGCCCGTTCCCTTGACTATCCAAAGACCACTTCGGCGGCCTTTGTCTTAGTAGGAAGCTCTGCCTCCGGGCTGACCCGCCTGCTGGCCGGCTTCACCTGCCTGACCTTGCTGGCCGAGCTGCTGCCCCTGGCGGCCCTGTTGCTGACCGGCTTCACGGCCCATGGCGCCCTGACGGCCTTCCTGCCCCGCGATACCAGCCATCCCCTTTTCAAGGGACTTGGCGGTCCAATCCTGCGTCAGCAGATTCTTATCAGCTTCCACTTTCACTTCATCCCCGACTTTCAGGGATTCGATATCATTGAGATCGCCCTGAAACTGGGTGCTCTCATTCACCGAAACCTGAATTTCCTTCGGCTGCTCCGTATCGGTCCGGTTCAGCTTGAAAGAATTTTCAGTCGGGTTAATGGCAGTCACACTTCCCTGAATCATTTCGGCATGCGCAACCCCGCCTGCCAAAACGAACGAAAAGAGAACTGCTGCGAATACAGATAACTTACCCATTGAAACACCTCCATGTTTTGGTTCTGGGTTAAACATCAGCCACCACAATAATTTCTACGCGCCATGTCTTGTATCAGGGATAGGATTTTTTAAGAGAAAAGTTTCGACCCGGGCCGCGGTCGGGGCCAATCCGACGGTTCAGACGCGGACACGGCGGCCGCGCCAGTCCTGAAGCATGGAGCGGACATAGGGGCGGAACTGCCACATGTAGAAATGAATAAACCGCTTAGGCGTATAACTGAGCAGCAAATACTGCATATTCTTGAGAGACCACTGCTTTTGCAAACGCAAAAGGTGCAACAGCTCCCGGCGGGCCGGCTGAGGCATATCCTGTTTAAGGTATAGCGAAATCTTCCATTCCAGATTCTGCCGGAGCGCCTTATTCCGCTTCTCCTTGCCGTTTTTGAGAAGCTGGGCATCGTTCACAGATGTAATGTTGTTGTCATGGAGCCGGTAA
The DNA here is from genome assembly GCA_964526065.1 of uncultured bacterium. Taxonomy (GTDB): domain Bacteria; phylum Omnitrophota; class Omnitrophia; order Omnitrophales; family Aquincolibacteriaceae; genus CAZGID01. The sequence continues at coordinate 9,727 of CAZGID010000024.1, read as the reverse complement.
TACACAAGGCATTCCGGAACCATGATCAGCCGCACGGAATTTTCAATAAACCGGATCCAGAGCGCCTTGTCTTCCGCAATGGTCCGGTCTTCAACGGGATATCCACCTACCCGTTCCCAAACCGTTTTGGGAAAGCAGGTGCCCGGGTGATAAAGAAAATTTTCCTTTTTCATCATCCGCTCGATGAAAGCCGCCTCCGGAAGACGAACATCAATGAGCTTTTCATCCAGCTCATCAATAATGGAAACCCAAACGGATATGAACACTTCCTGCGTTGCGTAAATTTCTGTAAAAGGCCGGATATTCTGAAGATAATGCGGATGAAAAAGATCGTCGGCATCCAGGCGGGCAATCCATTTTCCCTGGGCCAGCGAAATCCCCCGGTTCAGACTGCGCGCAATGTTGAGATTAACGGGGTTGCGGATAACCCGGATACGCGCATCATTTTTTTCATATTCCGCCAGGATGCCTGCAGTTTCATCCGTCGAACAATCATCGACCAGAATAAGTTCCCAGTCTTGATCTGTCTGCGCCAGAACGCTCTCAATCGTCCTCGAGACAAAGCGCTCGGCGTTATAGACAGGGATAACGATAGAAAAATAAGGATGGCTCTCAGGGGCTTGTTCTTCAAACATACGATATAGCTTGAGGCTTGCCGAGAACGGTTTTGGGTGTCTTCTTCGTGATCCAGCCGGCAAATTTTTCCAGACCGTCTTCAAAGGGCGTCTTGGGATTGTAGCCAAGCACCCGGCCGGACTTGGAAATATCCGCCCAGGTATTCACCACGTCGCCGGCCTGCATTTCAAGCCGGCGGATACGCGCCGGAATCCCAAGTGCTTTTTCAAGACCCAGAATCATCTCACGAAGCTTGACCGGACTGGATCCGCCAAGATTAAAAACTTCATACAAACTGTTTCCATTGCCGGACAAGTTCGTCTCCAGTGCCCGGCAAATTCCGCCCACAATGTCGGCCACGTAGGTGTAATCCCGCGCGGTTTCACCGTCCCCGAAAACGGGAATCGTCTCCCCGCGCAGCATCATCCGGGCAAACTTGTGAATCGCCAGGTCCGGACGCTGACGGGGCCCGTAGACGGTAAAAAATCGAAGACAATAAATATTGATTTGATAAAGATGCGAGTAGGCATGACACAAAAGTTCGCCGGATTTTTTTGTGGCCGCATAAGGTGAAATGGGAAAATCCACAATATCATTCTCGGAAAAAGGAACTTTCCGGTTATTGCCATAGACAGATGATGAAGAAGCAAACAGCACATGTTTGATGCCCGCATCCACGCAGGCATCCAGAATGGACTGCGTTCCGGCGATGTTGACATCCGTATACAGCGCCGCATTTTCAATGGAGGGCCGCACACCGGCCATCGCGGCTAAATGGATCACGGCCCGGGGTCTTTCACGAAGACACAGATCCCGGATAAAAGCCCGGTCGCGGATATCCGCATAATAATTTTTGAATTTTTCGCGATATTCCCCTTCTTCAATCTCCTGAATATTGCCGCGCTTCAGCTCAGGATCATAAAAATTATTAAAATTATCCACGGACAGCACTTCCCAGCCGTCGCGCAGCAACCGCTCGCACGTGTGCGAGCCGATAAATCCCGCGCCGCCGGTCACCAGAATCTTGGGGGAATGGGAAGCAGGCGTACTCATATCGTATTCCGCAAAGCTCCAACCACACGTTTCTTCAAGTGCAAAGGCAAAGACGTGCCCGCTCTCCGCATTCTGCGGATGCGCTGAATGAGCTCATTGCCCTCCTGCGTCAACGCCATTTTCCGGGCGATCCAGTGCCGGTACCCGTCTTCACCCGGATGCCGTTTCCATTTCGCTTCAAAATGTTTTTCCGATTCCGCAATGCGTTTGCGGCTCCATATCCGGTTGTAAAGCGGCTCGTCAATCGCTTCCAGACGCCCGTCGGGACGGCATTCCATCCCTGCCGGCGACGAGGCTACAACAACACCGCTTTTGCGGCATTGCAGCATCCAGTCGAGGCCCGCGTGAAAACTGACCATGGATTCATCAAAGCGGCCGATCCGTGACAGACTTTCCGTACGGACCATGGCGCAAAACCGTATACCGGGCGCCGCGACGAATTCCTCTGTTTCTTCCTTGCCGGTCAGCGAATACAGCTTCCGTTCCACTAATGAAGATTGCGGAAATATCACGTCCGCGTTCTTGTCCCGGGCATCCTTCATCAGGGAAACCAGCGCTTCATCCGGCACCCGTGTTTCGTTATCCATAAAAAAGGCATAAGGCGTCTTGATATGCGGAAGGGCCAGATTAAAAGCAGCACCTGCCGAAAGCGGACCCGGCGCATAAAGAACCGTCAGATTGGAGTGCTGCTGTTGTTTCTTTTCCAGCAGTTCACGCACGGAATCCGGAGCTCCCGCTTCCACCACAATCAGGTTAAAGGGCACTCCGACCCGGTGATAAAGCTCCTCGATCGCTCTGGGAAAGATCGAATGACGCTCAAACGGAACCATCACCACCGTGAGATCCTTGCGGATCGAGAAAATGTCGCGGCCGGCTTTGGCAATGGAATGCCGGGGCAGCGGAATTGCGACTGCCTTCTCGTTTTGTTTCTCTTCAGTAAGAACGGGTGCCATCTCTACCTTTACCTTGTTGCGGTAAGTTTCGATTCATTTGATTTACTGGAACATTATGAATCGATTTTTTTTGAGCCCAATCGGGACAACCATGACTTTAAGGTCCGACATTCATCTCACAAAATGCGCGGACACTCCCTTATTTCCCTGTCCGGGCAAAAACCGCACGAAATGTCAGAAAAAGCAGTTTGAAATCCAGCCACAAAGACCAGTTGTCAATGTAGCGAAGATCCATTTCCATCCACTCTTCAAAACCGATTGAATTTCTTCCCGACACCTGCCAGATACAAGTGATTCCCGGCGGCATCGAAAGACGCCGGCGCTGCCACGGCTCATATTCTTCCACTTCGTTCGGGAGGGGCGGACGCGGCCCGACAATACTCATCTCCCCTTTCAGCACATTCCAGAATTGCGGAAACTCATCAAGGCTGCATTTCCGTAAAAATCGTCCGACCGGGGTCACGCGCGGATCATTGGTGAGTTTGAAAACAGGTCCCGTCATTTCATTTCGGGCCTTTAATTCTTTAAGCTTCTGCTCGGCGTTAATCACCATTGAGCGGAACTTATAGAGATAAAACTTTCTGCCATTGCGGCCGCACCGGATCTGCCGGAAAAAGACCGGTCCTCTAGATGTCAACTTGACGACAAGCGCCGTCGCGGCAAGCAGCGGAAACAGAAAAAAAAGCACGGAAGACGAAACGACAATATCGAAGAGACGTTTCACAACGAGTTCCCCGCCCCGCAGAAGGCGCGTCTCGAATGTCAGGTAATTGCGTCCATCCAGACGGCGGGGAATGCGCCGCGCCACTTCCATATCGAACAGATCAATGTTGATCGTTGCGGGAACTCCAACCGCTTCACAATAAAGAATGCATTAATTCACTTCTTCCAGCCAGCGGCGCGGCGTGACAAAAATAACTTCATCCACCACTTCGCGGGCCAGAATCGCCGGCAGATCATTCATGGTGCCAAGCACCCGGTATTGCGCCACTTCTTCGCCGACCAGCATGGGATCGCGGTCCAGGAGACCTACGATGTGGTAGCCCCATTCGGGATGCTTGGCGACGTCACTGAGAAAATGCTGGGCCCGCCGGCCGGTGCCCACAAGCAGAATGCGCCGTAAATTATGACCATGCGCTCTGTACTTTTTCAGAAAATGGAGGACCAGCAGCCGGCTGGCGGCAAGCAGTAGAATACAGGCTCCGACATAGACGGCCATGAATGTCCGGCTCAAAAAAGTCCATTTAAACATCATGGCGACGCTGGAAAATAATGCAAAAAAGAAGAGTCCGTTGATCGCTAAATGCAGCCCGATACTGAAGCTCTTCTGCGTACGCAGGTTGGCATAACCGCTTCGAAAACTATGCAGCACCACCCAGATGGCAAGCGCCGCCCAGTAGGCATTCAAATACAGCTGGATATCTTCCAGGCGGGGCACCCACTTGTCGCGGAACAAGTCGGCTGTATATTCCGCCCCGTAAGTCTGAAAAACAAAATAAATCGAAAAATACGCCGCTGAAACAAGCAGCATTTCCCAGAGAAAAAAAATTCTTCTAAAAACGGCCATAACAGCTCCTTAGTTCAGCAGGCGCTGATAAACCTGTTCGGTCATTTCGACGTCGCGGTCCCAGCTATATTCGCGGCTGACTTCCTCGCGTGCCTGTTCGCCGAGACGGCGGCAGCGTTCCGGGTCTTGAATCAAACCTTCGAGATGCCGCGCCAGGTCGGCCGCATCCCCGACCTGGAATGTTTCGCCGCTGCTGCCGACCACATCCGTATTTTCCGGAATATTGCTCACCAGCGGACAAAGGCCATAACTCATGGCCTCCAGAAGCGCCAGCGACAATCCCTCGATCTTTGACGGAAGGCAGTAAAAGCGAGCATTGGAGTAAAGTTCTTCCAGCACCTGTCCCTCCGCCCAACCGGTAAAGAGAATCCTTGAATCCTCCGCCGCCAGACTTTTCAGTTGCTTCACGTAATCGTCGGAGTGCCAGCTGGAACCGGCGATGACCAGGCGCAAATCCGTCCGGACTTTCCGGAATGCCTGAATCAGGGTGTGGCATTCTTTTTCGGGAACGAGGCGGCTGGCAAACAACACATAACTGTTCTTTTCAAGCCCCCATTTTTTCTTGATGATTTCGGCTTCAACCGGCTGGTGGAGATTGACGCCGTTGGGAATAAACGTGACTTTTTTTCCGTAATTCTTTTCAAAATGCCGCTGCAGGTGTTTGGAAACAACAATCGTTTCCTGCGGAAACAACACCGAAGAACGCTCGCCGATCTTGAGTGACAACCTTGCCAGAGCACCCCATTTGGCCCTCTGCCAATCCAGCCCATGCACCGTCACCACGGTTTTTGCCGTACCGAAACGGCCGAGCCAGCTTAAGAGCGCCGGACCAATGGAATGAAAGTGGATAATGTCATAACGCTGGCGCAGGGCGTCCAGACTGGAAAGAACCGTTCGGCTGAGCGTATCAAAGTGCTTCGTCGGGATCGAAGCCGTGCGGCGAAGATACGTCCCCTTGTAAACCGGTTCCGGTGTCGAAACGTGTTCGGAACAATACAAAGTCACTTCATGACCGCGGGCCGAAAGGCGCGGACAAATCTCTTCAAGACTCTTTTCGACCCCGGCGTTAAACCCGGGAAATCCCCGACTTCCGATATAAGCAATTTTCATTTTATGAGCTCCTGTCGTGTTCGTTCAGACAAGGGGCATCATACTTCTTCTGGGATTTGTTCCTATCGGGGCGAGAGTCTTTTTAATTTCGTCGAAGCACTGAAAGGAGCATCGGGAGCGTACGTACAAAATCTGTCAGCATTTTCCCCGAGAGGACATTGAATGGAGTGCAGTTATTTGTCGGGGAAAAGAGATGCGGACATAAAAAAAGCCCGCTGCCGAAGCAGCGGGCTTTTTTTTGCATCAACCAGAGAGAGGAAAATTACATTTCGGCGCGAACTCCAAAATTCCAGAGATGCCGGTTGTAATCCTGTTGACCGGCATCCGATTCGCGGCCCGAAAAGATGTACTCGGTAAAAAGCGTAACAATATTGCCCGGCAGCAAATATTCCACCCGGGCTTTCGGTTCGAAATAGAAGTCATCCCGGCTGTCGGAATAATCCCACCAGCCTGTGGAAGCCCCAAGATCCAGCAGAATCCGTTCGGCAAACTGGCGCTGAAAACTGATCGCCGCCGTATTGCGCACGATATAGCTGTTGGTATTTGAAACCGATTCCACCGGCAGACGATTGACTTCGGCAATCACGCGGGTTCTGTCGTTCGGACGATACTGAAGGTCGGAACGAAAGATAAAACCGCTGAAATCATCACGGGAATTGGAATCGTAATTACGAATCTGCCATCCGGCCCAGGCCTGATAGGAAACTAAATCCCCTTCGCCCAGAAAACCGCGAAGTCCGGCTGCCAGCTGATGAACGTCGCCGTTCCGGTCTTCGGCATTATCATAATTGACGTTGGTATAACCGTATTCGGTCAGTACCTGCGTCCGATCTCCTACATTCACGCCAAAACGGGGATAAAAGCTCAATTCATCCCGGTCGGAATTGTCAAAGGCGGGATCGCGGAAAACCAGGTCATAATGGCTGACTTCCGTTTCTGAAAAGAACTCGCCAAAAGGAATCGTCAACAAGCCGACAAGATAGTTTTCCTTGCGGGCGATGCGGCGGGTCAATTCGTTACCGGCCCGGCTGACCGTTCTGCGATGCTCTTCAAAAACTTCGAGCTGGAACTGGTTGAAATTCAGCTCGGTGCCTAATTGATAAATCCAGTCCGTATGGTCTTCATCGTCAAAGCGGTTAAACCATTCGGATTCACTATGGACTCCTCCGCGAACAACATATTTCCCGTCTTCAAACGGCGCTTCGGCGTCCACGCCCCAGTTCAACCGGTTAATCCAGTCTTCCTTCTGGGCGTTCTCCGTCAGAAACACGTTGGAATCATATTCCCGGGTATAGCCGACATAGGGATCCACCCAGAGATTCCCGGCTCTCAAGCCTTCACCGTATTCATATTCAGAAAAGCTGCGCGGCGTTCCGGTGCTCTGCTGGTAAAGATAAGCCTCGGAGGCCCGGGTTCCCTTCGCCTGGAAATAGCGGCCGGCGGAACGGGGTTCCGGAGAATAAACGGCCCAGGCGGGCTCGACGATTGAAAAGCTGAAAACAAGCAAACCCGTAAGAACTAACCCTTTGCGGCTCAAGTTCATGATTTCATCTCTCCCTGGTTGTTCATGTTAAGAAATTGCTGATGCGGCAACATTTTATGAATATTCCGGACATAATTGCAATGCCTTTATTCCCTGTAAACATTATCAGGGAAACCCTGACGTCTGACCTTTTCCCCTTTTTTAATGATTTTCGGCCATTTCAGCGCTATTTTTACAAGGTTTTGCCCTGTTTATGCTGATACATTTCGCGGTCCGCATCGCGAATTAAATCAGCAATAGAACCGCGCTTCTCGGGGGAAAGAAAAGAAAATCCATAACTGACCGACATCTGATAAGGCCGCGCATGGCTCGCATTGCATTTTTGAATCGCCGCATCCAGGCGGGAACGGATCGCAACGCTGGAATCATAATCGGCAATCAAACAGGCCACGAACTCATCGCCTCCCCATCGAGCCAGAATGTCCGCATCACGAAAGACTTTTCGGAAAACAGCCGATGCCTGACGCAGCAATTCATCGCCTTCCGGATGGCCATAACGGTCATTCACATCTTTCATGCCGTCCATGTCCGCCATCATCATTAATATTCCCATCGACTGACGTTTGCGAAGCTCAAAAATCTCTTCTGCCAGCATCATGAATCCGCGCCGGTTGAGCAATTCCGTCAGATCATCCGTATACGCCATGTCGCGCAGGCGGTCTTCGAGTTCCCGGGTCTCGGTTACATCACGTGCGGCCGCATAGATCAGATTTTCAGAACGAATCGGATTGGCACTCCAGGAAAGCCAGCGAAAGTGACCGTCGCGATGGCGGTAGCGCGTAAGAAAATCATAACAAACCGACCCTTCCCGGATCCGGCGGATCTGCTGCTCGATTTCCTTGCGGTTTTCTGCCGGAACAAAGTCGGAAAAATGTCTGCCCGTCATTTCATTTTCGGCATACCCCAAAACGCGGCGAAAGGCAGGGTTAACGCGGCGGAAGTGTCCTTCTTCATTCATCACACAGAGCAAGTCAACGGACAGCAAAAAAAAGTTGTCGCGTTCCCGCTCCGCGATTTTCATTTGGGTAATGTCCTGAAACACACCGGTGACTTCAAGTCCGCCGTCATTATTTTCCAGCGGGCTCAAACTGCCCATCACATAGACCGGCCACCCATGGCGGTTTTTAAATGCAAGTTCCAGCGAGTGATAGCTTAAACCGTTTGAAAGCCGCTGGCGGATTTTTTCCCACTTCATCTGCTCCCGCACGTCCAGAATCTCCGGAAAACGCATGCGGGACATTTCTTCAGCGCTGCACTTTAATAGTTCAAGCCCCATTCCATTCACATAGGTAAAAAACCCGTCCAGGTTGAAACGGAAAAAAACCTCCGCCATATTATCGATCAGGAACATCTGGGTATTTTCAAAGCGAAGAATGTTTTTCTCGTCCATGATTTCCGCCTTTTATTCTTTTTTACCTTGTCGGAAGCGGCACCGCTACATTTTTCCGGTCACGGCTCTGATGCAGATGGGCTTCATATTTAAGGATTTCCTGCTGGCGAAACCACATTCGTGTGACAAAATTTTCTTCGCAATGATCGATATCATCCCAGCAGATCGGTTCATCCTTGGCAATCTTCCGGCCGAGCCGCATGAACTCCGTCAATCCGGCCGGTACCAGATTCTTTTTTGTCACCTCTTCATGCGCCGCAATCAGCCCATAGCCGTCATAGCCCCCCAGCCCATCCAAATGAGCGCCTTGAGGCAAATCCCGTTTGGCATACATCACCACATCTGCCACCGGGGACGGCCGGGGCGCAATGGTAGCCTCTCCATACAGTCCGGCTTCCGCGATACTGAATACGGTTTCATAATGACAAAGCACATGCGGTTCATAAAAGAGATAAAAGGGACCATTCCCCATTTTCAGATAAGCCATTTCGGAAGCAATCGCCGGATTATCCTGGCGGCCAACCACAAAGATACCGCTGGGGATACCGAGCGTGTATTCCACAATCGGACCTTTTTGCAGCAGTCCGGCCTCCGTTAAATCCTTCATCAGTGAATCCAGCGACGTCTGCAAGCCGGTCATCCCGGTCTGCGCCGGCAGCATTCCCGTTGCGTTGGCAACCAGACACATCTCGATATTCAGCTTCGTCCCGTCCGCCGCGGCGGTTGCAATCCAGGGCTTGATGGGATTCTGCCGGCAATATTCCTTCTGCGTTTCAGGCGTCGCGTAACGCTTCATCACGCCCTTGCAATTTCCGGCAATGACCGGTTCAAACCCCATGGCCGCCACCCGGTCATACAAACGCTTCAGAATACCGGGCTGATCTCCGTCCACATCGCTGTAGACGACGCCCCGCTTTACCGCTTCACGCTGCAAAATACAGCCAACCGTTGCCTGGGTTTCGGGGTTGGCGCTGACAAAATGCTTTCCGGCTTCGAGGCTGCGCCAGGCGGATTCCGTTCCGACGGTAATATTGCCTGTTGTTTCCACGACGACATCGACTTTGGCCAACTCAAAGGGAAGTTCAAGCATACTGGTCACGGCCACGCCCCCGTTTTGGCCGACGGCCTGGGCGTCGCGCGGATTGCGGCATTCGCGAATGCTGGTACGCGGGACACCCGCCTGCGCGAGTGCTTCTAGGGCGTTGGCAATCGTCCGGTTGGCAACAATGGCAATCTCAATTCCCGGCAATTGCCGGAGCTGACGGATGACCCCACGGCCAAAAAAACCGGCCCCAATGACCGCAACACGAACAGGCTGTCCGTTCTGCTGTCTCTCACGTAAGTCGTTTACCAACCGCATGTACTTGCTCCTCCCTGTAATCTGCCCATGAGCGATCCTGCTCAGACATCACGCGGTTATCGGCTTCCGGCCATCGAATTCCGAAAGCCGAATCATTCCAGCGGACGCCGCGTTTTGCGGACGGCACATAGCTGGC
>CAZGID010000023.1:0-20272 GCA_964526065.1 uncultured bacterium | reverse complement strand
TGATTTTGAGGTATGCCAAATGATATTTCATCTTGGATTTGAGTTGCCGGTTCCACAGACCCGGGAAATGAATGAAGAGAGCCCGGATCTCACCACGGAAGAAATTCGTATCCTCAAATCCCAGATTGTAAAAAATTCTGAAATGATTCAGGATTATATCTCCCGGCTGGATCTCTTGCTTAACAAAGAACGATATCCTGGACGGGTTGATTTTATCGAGAAGATTCGGGAACGTTTGTTCCTGTTAATGGAAGAAAACGACACATTTCGCCGTGTTCTTTGGCGTCATATGAAGTCCCAGGAAGCGGCGCTTGGTTTTCCTGCAAAGGGAAACCGTATTTCATAATTTCGGATTCCGGTCCATGCCCAGTCAGGTCACAACGATTATTCTCGGAGGAGGCCAGGGCCGGAGGCTTTTTCCGCTTACCAGTTACCGCTCAAAGCCGGCCGTGCCGATCGGGTCTAAATACCGGCTGGTGGACATCCCGATTTCGAACTCCATTAATTCCGGTTTGAACCGCATCTTTGTCCTGACGCAGTTCAATTCCACGTCATTGCACCGTCATATTCATCGCACCTATCCTTTTGAAGTGTTTAATGAAACCAGTATTGAGCTTCTGGCGGCAGAACAGACTCTTTCCAATCTGGACTGGTTTCAGGGGACTGCGGATGCGGTGCGTAAGCATTTCATTCACTTCCCAATGGACCGCACCAATGAATTCCTGATTCTTTCCGGAGATCATCTTTACCGCATGGATTACCGCGATATCCTCCGCTTTCACCGGGAAAAAGATGCGGATATTACCGTTGCAACGCTGCCGGTTTCCCGGCGGGAGGTCAGCGGATTTGGCATTATGAAAATGAATACCAACGGCAAAGTGACGGCCTTTCTGGAAAAGCCCTCGCCGCGCGATAAAATCCATGATTACGTGATTCCGTCCGGCATTCGCGATGCCTTTCACGTGAAGGGAAAAAAGGAACAGTACCTGGCCTCCATGGGTATCTATGTTTTTAAAACCGCGGCCTTGCGGGCGGCTCTTGCCGGACAGGAAACTGACTTTGGGAAAGAAGTCATTCCGAAATCGATCAATAAGTTTAAAGTTTACGGTTATGTCTTTAATGGCTACTGGCGCGACATCGGAACCATTCGCAGCTTTTATGAAGCCAATATCGAAATGACGCGCCCGAATACGCGTTTTCCCTTTCTTTCAGAAGAGGGCCGGATTTTTACCCGCGCCCGTTTTCTTCCTCCATCGGTTATGAATTCGGCGCATCTTCGCGATTCGATCATTGCGGAAGGCTGTCACATTGACGGAGTCCATATTGAAAATTCTGTCATTGGATTGCGATCCGTCATTCATTCTGGAACCGTGATCCGTAAAAGTGTTTTGATGGGGAATGATGTTTTCGAATTCCGGAAACCGGCTGGTGTTCCGGCTCTTGGGATTGGAAAGAATTGCAATATCAAGGACGCAATTCTCGATAAGAACGTCCGGATCGGAAACAACGTTTCGATCACCAATCCGAAGCATCTGCGCGAAAAGGACGGGGATAACTACTGTATCCGGGAAGGGATTGTCATTGTGCCGAAAGGCGCTGTGATTCCGGACGGAACCCGTATCTAGTTCTAGTAATTCGCTCTGTCGAGTGTGAGCAGAGCGCCCACCGAAAAGACAATGTTGCCACCCCAAGCGCTCAGGAACGGCGGAAGTATGCCTGATTTTCCAAGCGCCAGACTGATGGCGCTGGTAACGTGAAATGCAAAAACAATTCCGACACAGGCCAGCACCCAGGAGGCGATTCCCCGCCGTGTGCGCGTCGGGCCGAGAAGCGGAAAGACCAGCAGCATCATGACCAGGCTATGCCAGGGGGCTGCCAGCCGGTATTGAAGATCTACCGTTTCAGAGCGCACATTCACGCCGGTTTCAGAGAGCTTTTTGACGACGCCTTTCATTTCTTTATAGGTGAGGAAAATGCTTTCCTGGGAAGCATGAGCGAGGTCCTTCGGTGCAACTTTTAGGTCGGGGTATCGCTTGCGTGGATACGCCCGGGGATCCCCGAGAATTTTTCCCCGCGCATCGACTTGATGCTCCGTGACCTGTTCAAATTCCCATGCGCCGTCGATCCAGGAGCCCTTGCGAGCCGTTATTTTTTGACGCGTTTTTTCATTGGTTTGATCCAGCCAGAGAATGATGACGTCCTGAGCTTCCTGCTTGATGACCGAAAGCGTGCGGAAATAATAAAGATGGTGATCGGCGGAGTGGTAGGTGACGTTCAGCAGCTGTTCGCTTTCGTGTTCCAGAGACTTCTTCTCGATATAGACTTCGCTTAATTCACGCGCGGCCGAATAGCTCCAGGGTAACAGACGGTCGCTGACCAGAAATGTCATAATCCCGATCAGAAATCCCACGAAGACAAGCGGCCGGATAATCGAGACAAATTTCAGCCCGGCTACTTTCATGGCCAGCATTTCGTTGTGAAAGCCAAAATTTACCAGCAGAAACAAAGTGCCGAGCCAGGCTGCCCATGAGATTGTCTGCACGAAGGCGTAGGGCACGAGCGAAGCGTAGTAGTTCAGAATGACTTTAGCCGGCGTCTGGAAGCGGATGAATTCGCTGAGATTATCAAATACGTCGGCAATCAGGATCAGGACAATCAGCGAAACGCTCGCGAATACGATGGGAACAATCAGTTCCCGGACGAGATAGCGGTCGAGAACTTTCATCGCACGGTTTCCTGCGGCGTATACGCCAGTGCCAGGACATCGACTTGGGCGGCGCCGGCCGATTTAAGGACGCCGGCGGCCGCATCAGCTGTGGCGCCGGTCGTCAGGATGTCGTCAATCACCAGCAGTCGCTTGCCCCGAACGGATGGAAACAGTCCGGGGGTGAAACTACCGGTCAGATTGCGCAGTCGTTCGTTTCTTGAAAGTCGACTCTGGGCTGGAGTCAGCCGCCGTTTTCGAAGGGCGGTCCGCAGGACCGGAATGCCCGTCTTTCTCGACAACCCGCAAGCAATGACGTCCGCCTGATTGAATTCGCGCTTTATGAGACGCCGCCAGTGAAGCGGCACCGGAACCAGCCCCTCATAGGGATGCTCCGCCTGGATTGCCTGCAACCAGGCTACGGCCGAAGGCATAAACAGATGTAAAAGGCCTCGCCAGCGGTTGAATTTTACGGCCCCCAGGAGCTTGTCGACCGGAGGGGCATAACGATAAATGCCCCAGGCATGATCCAGGTGACGGCTCTCCAGCGGCAAAAGCCGGTTAAACAGGGGAAGTTCCTGCCCCTGGGTCCGGGTCAGACACGGGCGGCAGACCCCATTTTCATCGAGTTCCAGAGAACGCTGGCAGAGGGCACAACAGGCCGGAAACAAAAGGCGGATCAGGGACTCCCCGTAATACCCGATTTCCTCGGAAAGCTTCATAGGGGAGGTATTGTACCGGAATTTGCCGGACGGGCAACGGAAATCCTTTCTCTGCTTGATTTTCCGGAGAAAACCCGCTATCATTCTCGCTACTTCAGCCATGGCTGAGGACTCTATCCAGAAAGGTGTGATCACGTGCCGCGAGTAGATGTAGCGCAGAATGAGTCGATTGACGGTGCCTTACGGCGTCTCAAGAAGAAGATCGAGCGCGAAGGGATTTTAAAAACCCTGAAGGCCCGCAAGTTTTTCGAGAAACCGAGCGAAAAAAGACGGCGTAAAGCGCGCAGCGCCAAGAAGCGTAAATAATCCTGCCTCTCAGGGGCTCGCCTATGGCGATCCGGGAACCTGCTGTTGCTGGAACTTTTTATCCTTCCGAAGCCTCTGAAATCCGAACGTTTGCGGAGAAATACCTGGTTTCCGAAAAACCGGAAACCGATATTGCCGCCGTTTTGATGCCCCATGCCGGATATGTTTATTCCGGCCCGACCGCTTGCCGGGTGCTTTCCCGTATTCGGGTCCCGGACACGGTTTTGTTGATCGGTCCCAATCATCGCGGTTTTGGTCATCCGCTGGCTCTGGATCCCTCCGAAGCCTGGGAAACCCCGCTGGGCCGGGTGCCGCTTGATACCGGATTCAGCCGTGATCTACAGCAGCAATGTCCCTCAATCGTCTTCGATGGGGATGCCCACCGTTTCGAGCACTCGCTTGAAGTCGAAGTGCCGCTTTTACAGTTATGTCACCCCGAGGTAAAAATCGTGCCGCTCTCAGTGGGTTCGCTGACGCTGGAGGAAGCTCAAGAAGCGGCGGCTCAGTTGGGGCGATTTTTACGGACGCGTCCGGTTCCGCTGATTCTGATTTCCTCGGACATGAATCATTATGAAAGTGATGCGGCGACGCGGATCAAAGATCGTCACGCCCTCCAGGCCTTGAAAGAAGTCGACGCCGAAGGCCTGATCCGCGCTGCGCGGCAGCACCGCATTTCCATGTGTGGTCTTCTGCCCGCCTATATGCTCTTGCGCATGAAAGAGGCCTTGAAGATTAAACAAGGCATTGAAGTTGATTACGAAACCAGTGCCAGTGTCAGCGGCGATTATCAGCGTGTGGTCGGGTATGCCGGAATTCTCTTCCGAAGATAAAAAACTTTTACTCGACGCCGCCAGGCGGGCTATCGGCCACCGACTTGATGGCCGGAGCGAACCGCTTACTGATGCCGCGTGTTTTCAAATGAAGCGGGGATGTTTCGTGACGTTGAACCGCCATGGGATGCTCCGCGGTTGTATGGGAACTTTTGATGATGCGGCGACGCTGGGAGAAAATCTGGTCCGGATGGCTTGCGCGGCGGCGTTCCGGGACCCGCGTTTTCCGCCGGTTCATGAAAAAGAAATGAGTGATTTGCGAATCGAGATTTCGATTCTGGGGCCTATGAAAAAAATGAAAGCTCCGGAAGATCTTGTCGTTGGACGGCATGGGATTTGGGTGCAGTGCGGGGACCGCGGCGGAACCTATCTGCCGGATGTGGCTGTGGAACAGGGCTGGAATGCCGCCGAATTCATCCGGGATTGCGCCTGCCGTAAAGCCGGTTTATCCGAATCCGAGGCGGCGGCAGCGGAGGTTTATCTGTACGAGGTGGAAAAGATCTCGGAGAATGACTAAGCACTGCGGCGGTTTCTGAGAAATTCCAATAGTTCCGACAATGCCACGAGTTCAAACCCCGCACGTTTCATCAGCGGAATTTCTTCATTCAAGACTTTCAGCGTGTTGTATCGGTAATGTCCGATTCCGATGGCATAGCCCTTTTTACGGGCGCGCTGCGTGAGTTTTTCAAGCTGCGCCTGAATGGCTTCCGGTGAATCCACGTTATCCAGAAACACATCACGCTTGAGAAGCGGCAATCCGATTTCCCGGGCTACCGGAGTCGACACCGAATTGGATGTGGTGTAACTGTCGAGGAAAAAAAGTCCCCGTTTCTGGAGATCCTCCAGGATCAGCCGCATCAGGTGCGGGTCGGCCGTGCCGGCCGATCCCATATGATTATTCACACCGCGGTGATAGGGGACGGAATCCAGATTTCGGGCCAGCATTTCACGCACATGCTCATCCGTCATCCGTGCCGTGATTAAGCCCGGGCCTGGAATGGTTCCATCCGAGGCTTCAAGCGGGAGATGGAGAATCACTTCGGCTCCGGTTTGACGGCTCAAGCGGCCGAAATATCCGGAATGAGCCAGAAGCGGCAGAATGGCGTAGGTGACATCCCGGCCGAGCGCTTCCAGGAGTTCGGTGTATTGCCGGGTATGCCCCATGTCGTCAAGAATCAGAATGATTTTTGGTTTCGAAGGATCCAGCATCCGTCCGGGCTGGAGGGGCGGCTGAACCGTTTCGCGCGGCCGTACGGCCGGTTTTGAAACGGGTTGAGGGGCTGCCGGAGCCTTGGGGATGATTCCTTGCGGAGGCACCGCTTTTTTGACCGGTGCTTCCGAAACCGGTTTTGGTTTGGGGGCTGCCGGCCAGGGATCCCATGCCAGATGGGCGCTCAGCGAAGAAACAATAAAATAAAAAACAAAAGCGACCACGCCGAACTGAAGACCTGCGATCACGGTTTTTTTGACCCGCTTGCCCTTCGGCGTCATGCGGACAAAAGTCTGCTGGGATTGTCGTGCCGAACGGCTTTTTTTTGCGGGCCTTTTTTTCTTTACGGGCATGAGGAAATTCGCAGGATTCTCCGGGCCGATGAGCCGGTTTTGGCCGCCTGATTTTGCATGGCATGGGCCGGGGCGTGTGTGTTATGATTGAAGCTCTTCTGGCAGCTGATGTTACGCATTTTTAGGAATTCTAAGCCAGGCTAAGAATAAAGAGCAAGCAGAATCATTTCAGGAGCGATTCAGGATTTATGTCGAAGCGGTTTCAGTCCTTCCCGGGCATGGAAGACATTCTGCCGGGAGAAATCGAAAAATGGCAGTGGCTGGAAGAGCGTACCCGGATCTTTTTTGAAGCCGGAGGGTTTCAGGAAATCCGCACTCCCGTTCTTGAGCCGACCGAGCTCTTTGCGCGGACGATTGGCGAAACCAGCGATATCGTTCATAAAGAGATGTACACCCTGGAAGACCGGGGCGGGAGAAGCATGACGCTTCGGCCCGAAATGACCGCTTCAGTGGCGCGTGCGGTGATTCAGGCGGGATTGCTGCGTTCCGGCAAACCGCTTTCCCTTTATTATCTGGGGCCGATGTTTCGGGCGGAACGTCCGCAAGCGGGGCGTAAACGGCAGTTCCACCAGATCGGGGCCGAAATCGTCAATGAGAGCGGCGTCGCCGCCGATTTGAAAATTATTCTGGCGCTGTACTATTTTCTTCAATATGCCGGGCTCAGCCGGCTTCGGCTCCGGGTCAATGATCTCAGCCGGATTTCCGGTGTGGATGCCGAAAAAGTCCGCCGTTCACTGCGCGATTATTTTGAATCTCATAAATCTGCTCTTGATCCCGACTCTCTCTACCGGCTTGACCGGAATGTTCTCCGGATTTTTGACAGCAAAATTCCTGAAACCCGGGCGATTGTCGAAAAAACGCCGTGGGATGATATTGCTCCGCTCAGCGGCGAATTCCAGGAGTTGACGGGTTATCTGGACCGGCAGGGAATCGGATTTGAAGTGGACCGCTGTCTGGTGCGCGGGCTGGATTACTATACGGGAACGGTTTTTGAAGTGGCTTCCGAAAGCCTGGGCGCGCAGGATGCCGTGGCGGGCGGCGGGCGCTATGACGGGCTTTATGCCGAACTTGGCGGAGCGGCAACGGCTTGCACGGGTTTTAGTATCGGCATGGAAAGATTGCTGACTGTTTTGGACAAAGAAGAAATGCCGCTCGACGCGCGGCTTGGGCGTGAACGGATTTATCTCGCGCCGCTGCCCGGCGAGGATGATGCGCAGTCGCGCCAGATTCAGGATGAATCCGTTGCCGCGGCGGCTCGTTTGCGTTCATTTGGATTCCGTGTGTTTGTGGGCGCCGCGGGCGCCAAGCCGGGCGATCATTTTTCCCGGGCAAATAAAATGAAAGCCGGTTTTGTGCTGCTCAAGGGACCGGAAGAAATCAAGAAAAAGGAATGGGCTGTGAAAGATATGAATGAAAAGACTCAAGAAAATGTGCCGCAGGGCGGATTGCTTCAATTTTTGATCGAACGGCTTCGTAAGGAGGAAATTGTATGATGCGCACGGTGCACTGCGGCGAAATCAAAGCGGCGTCTGTCGGAAATTCAGTGACGCTTGCCGGATGGGTGGATACCCGCCGTGATCACGGCAGTCTTATTTTTATTGATTTGCGCGACCGCTGGGGAGTCACCCAGGTTGTTTTTGACAAAGAGCATGACGCGGCTATTTTTGGACGGGCAGAAAGCCTTCGCTCCGAATTTGTCATTCAGGTGAGCGGACATGTCCGCCGTCGTCCGGAAGGTACCATCAATTCAAAACTGGCAACCGGAGAAGTGGAAGTGCTGGCGGACACGCTGGAAATTCTCAATGGCTGTCCTACACCGCCATTTGAAATCGGGGATACGCAGGTCAACGAAGAGCTGCGTCTGACCTACCGCTTTCTTGATTTGCGCCGGCGGGACATGGTAGAGAATCTGACCTTCCGCCACCGCGTAGCCAAAACGGCGCGGGAATATCTGGACCGGCAGGGTTTTATTGAAGTCGAAACGCCCTGCCTGACGCGCAGTACACCTGAAGGCGCACGGGATTATCTGGTGCCGGCACGCCTGGCGCCGGGAAATTTCTATGCGCTGCCGCAGTCCCCGCAGCTTTTCAAGCAGCTGCTTATGGTGGCGGGATATGACCGCTATTACCAGCTGGCGCGCTGCTTTCGCGATGAAGACTTGCGTTCCGACCGGCAGCCGGAGCATACGCAGATTGATATGGAAATGTCGTTTGTCGAAGAGAACGACGTGATGGGGACGGTGGAAGGCATGGTTCGTGAAATGGCCAAAGGATTGCTTGGCATTGAATTGCCAAATCCTTTTCCCCGGATGAGTTACCAGGATGCTATGGAAAAATACGGGTCGGATAAACCCGATCTTCGTTTTGGCATGGAGCTGAAAGATTTGACCCCGGTTTTTTCCGGCAGCGGATTCAAAGTATTTGATCAGGTGGCTGAATCGGGCGGCCGGATTCGCGGTCTCTGTTTCACCCCTCCGGCCGGAGCGGAGTTCTCCCGCAAGACATTTGATGATTTGACCAAGTGGATTCAGGATTTCGGGGCAAAAGGGCTGGCCTGGCTGAAAATCAAAGGCCCGGATTCGGCGGAATCCCCCATTGCCAAATTTTTTGACGCCGCTCGTTTGCGGCAGGTGACAGAAACCCTGCAGGCAAAAGAAGGCGATATTGTATTTCTTGTTGCCAGCACGCCGCAGGTTTCCGCCACGGCGCTGGGCGCTTTGCGTTTGAATCTGGCGGAGCAGTACAATCTCATTCCCGAGAATCAGATGAAGGTCGGCTGGGTCGTCGATTTTCCGCTTTTTGAATGGAACGATGAAGAAAAACGCTGGGATGCCTTGCATCATCCCTTTACGGCGCCGCATCCGGAAGATGTTGCTTTGCTGGACTCCGACCCCGGAAAGGTTCGCGCCCGGGCCTATGATCTTGTCCTGAACGGTACCGAAATCGGCGGAGGCAGCATTCGTATCCACCGGCAGGATATTCAGGAGAAAGTATTCCGCGCGCTGAACATTGGGCCGGAAGAAGCGAAGGATAAATTTGGATTCCTTTTGATGGCGCTCAGCTACGGCGCCCCGCCGCACGGTGGGCTGGCGATCGGGCTCGACCGTCTGGTTACGCTTTTTCTGCGCCGTGATTCAATCCGGGAAGTGATTGCTTTCCCCAAAACTCAAAGAGGCACCTGTTTAATGACGAATGCGCCGTCCACGGTAAGCGAGCGGCAATTGAAGGAATTACAGATCAGTGTCCGGAAGCTTTGATTTCATGGTAAGGTTTAAAAGAAGAGAGGCCCCCACTTGGAAAAAATTCTAAAGCTGAATTCGAATCAGGAAGCCGTCGCCATTTATGGCAGTCTGGATGAGAATCTCCGGTATGCGGAAAAAGAATATGATGTGCGTATTTCAGCCCGCAATCACCGCCTCAAAATAACCGGCGCAAAAAAAAGAGTGGAAGAAGCGCACCGTTTTTTTATCCAGCGCCTCAAAGAATACCGTGAAGGCCAGAAGTATGTTCAGGAATCGGCGCCTGAAAATGCAGAGAAAACACTGGCGCCGGCAGCGGATGAATTTTCCGGTTCCGTTCACTTTTTTCACCGCGGAAAAATGGTGCGTGCTCGCAGCGGCAGCCAGGAGCGGTATCTTAGCGCGATTCAGCAGAATGATATCGTGATTGGAATCGGCCCGGCCGGTACAGGAAAGACGTATCTGGCGATGGCGGCCGCCATTGATTCACTAAAAAAGAAACGGGTCAGTAAAATCGTACTGACTCGCCCCGCCGTGGAAGCGGGCGAAAGTCTGGGATTTCTTCCCGGGGATCTGCTGGATAAAATCAATCCGTATCTCCGTCCTTTGTATGACGCGCTCTATGACATGATGGATTATGATGAGGCGGCACGGTATCTTGCTCAGGGGACAATCGAAGTCGCGCCTCTGGCCTATATGCGTGGACGTACGCTGCATAATTCGTTTGTGATCATGGATGAGGCTCAGAACTGTACGCATGTGCAAATGAAGATGCTTTTGACCCGCCTGGGCGAGAGTTCCAAAGCTGTCGTCAATGGCGACGTGACGCAGATCGATCTTCCGGGAGGAAAGCGTTCCGGGCTTGTTGAGGCGAAGCACATTCTTGCCAATATTCCGGGTATTGAGTTCGTGATTTTCCACGAGACGGATGTCGTCCGGCATCCGCTGGTCCAGAAAATCATTCGCGCTTATGAGAAACATGAGCAGTAAACCAGCCACAGAAAACTCCAAGAAAAAATCCGCAGAAAAAAGAAAGCAGGCGCTGGTCCGCTTCGCCCTGACATTTCTTTCCTTTGTAACGGTTACTTTTGTGCTCGTCGCCGAAAAGGCACCTGAATTCGGCGGAGCTGAATTTGTGGTGGGTGAGCCCGCGCCGCGGACACTTTTCTCACCCGTTAATCTAAAGTATGTCAATCAGGAGAAAACGGAGCGGAAACGGCAGGAAGCAACGGCGCTGGTGCCGCCTGTGGTCCGGCTGGATACCGCAGTGGCGGAATCCGTACGGCAGAAGGCCGAGGTGATATTTTCCCGTTTGCTGGAAAGCCGGCAAAAGCTGAAAGCGGGAGAAACCGTTCCGCCCGAGGCGCTGGAACTGGCCCTTCTTGATGAACAAAAAAAATTCCTGCTCGAAGAGGCGGATCTGGTCGAGGTGCGGAAGTATTTCGACGAGTTGCTGGAGAAATACCTAAACGAGCCGAAATGGAGTGCTTCGGAGAAATCCGCCTTTTTGCAGCGCGGCTATAACCGTCTGATCCTTGCCCGCGAGAACGGGGAAGAGGAAATCCGGGCGGAGAGTATACCTGTTCTGGAGCAGATTCGGGAAGCGGCCTCTTCGATTCTCCGTGGACTGATTCCGAAAAACCGCCGCGAACGCAATGCGGCGCTGGATATTTTTGACATGCTGCTGGCTTCCAATTTACAGGTCGACGAAGCGGCGACGATGACCCGCCGGCAAAAAGCGGCTGAAGCCATTCCTCCGGTTGAAGAGGAAATCAAAAGAAATGAATTGATCGTCCAGCGCGGCATGATTATTGATCAAAAGGACCGGCGGAATCTCGAAGAGATTCATAAGGCGCTTTCCAAGAAGGTCGCCCTGCATCAATTTCTCGGGACGGGGCTTTTTGTCCTTGTGATTTTTTTGATCGCGTCGCTTTATCTCTTTTATTTTGAGCGGCGGCTGATGCGCTCGTTCCGGTCTCTTGTGCTGCTGCAGACAGTTTTTGTTCTTACTGTTTTGATCAGCAAGGCGCTCATGCTGTGGACGGACGCGCCCCCGACGTTCATGCCGGTGGCGCTGGCCTCCATTTTGCTGGCGCTGCTTCTGGATGCCCGGGTGGCGATTCTGGCGGGAGCCGTGATGGCTTTTGTAACAGCCCCTCTGGCCGGGTATGCGCCGGAAGTGGTTGCCGCATCTTTCCTGGGTTCGGTGGCTGCAGTTTTTGCTTCACGCCGTCTCAGAAAGCGAATTGATTTTTTGCGGGTGGGATTTGCCATCGGGATGGCGGATTTCCTGGTTCTCTTTGCCTTTCAGATTTTGGGGGAGGCCGCTCCGCGTGAAGCACTCTACGCCGGGTTCCAGGGACTGGTGAATGGATTTCTAATTACGACCCCGATCGCATTTTTGCTGCTGCCTGTTTTGGAATCCGTTTTTGATCTGGTGACCGATATTACGCTGCTTGAGTATTCCGATTTGAATCACCCTTTGTTAAAGCGGATGATCGTCGAGGCCCCCGGTACCTATCACCACAGTCTGGTTGTCAGCACGCTGGCGGAATCGGCTTGTGAATCCATTGGCGCGAATGCTTTGCTGGCACGGGTGGGCTGTTATTTTCATGACATCGGAAAAATTGCACGAGCCGAATATTTTACGGAAAATGAAAACCGGCAGATTGGCAGCCGCCACAAGAAACTGACTCCGACCATGAGCTGTCTGATCATTATGAACCATGTCAAAGAGGGAATCGAGCTGGGTAGAAAATACAAACTGCGCCGACCGATTCTTGATTTCATTCCCGAACATCAGGGAACCGGGATTGTTTATTATTTTTACAAGAAAGCCCTGGATCAGGCGGCGCCGGGCGAAGTCGTGCTGCCGGATGACTTCCGCTATCCGGGGCCCAAACCGCAAAGCCGGGAAACGGCAGTGGCGCTTTTAGCTGATTCGACCGAAGCTTCTTCGCGCTCGATCAAAGACCCGACGCCGGAATCGATCCGTCAGGCGGTGCGCAAGATCATCAATGATAAATTTATCGATGGCCAGCTGGATGAATGTAATCTGACACTGCGTGATCTTCACAAAATTCAGGAAAGTTTTGTCCATAATCTCATGGCAATTTTCCACACCCGTGTGGCCTATCCGGACAAACCGGATCCGGCGGAGAAAGTGGATCTCTTTCGGGAAGATCCGGTCGTTCCTTTTCGTGAAAAGCCGGCGGAATAAGAAGGGTGGTTATGGCGAAAGCGCTTGTGATTGATATCAAAAAAGAAGTTTCTCTCTCCGGAGTTTCCACCGCTTTTCTTCAAAAGACAGGACAAGGAATTCTCAAAGCGCTGGGATGGAAAAATGCCCTGGTGAGCCTCCTGCTGGTCGGCGACCGCAAAATTCAACAATTCAACCGGCTGTATCTGGGGGAGAACCGTCCCACGGATGTGCTGGCCTTCAGTCAGATTGCGGGAAAGCGGCCGGTGACGGCATCTCAAGTCATGAAAAAGCAAGGTCGTCGGGAACCGGTTTTTCTCGGAGATATTATGATCTCGGTGCCGACGGCAAGGCGACAGGCGCGGGAATACGGCAATCGCTTTCGCTATGAGCTCTGTTTTTATTTTTGTCACGGCATTCTGCATTTGATGGGATACGATGATCATTCGGTCCGCGGTGCGGCCGCCATGGACAAGAAGCAAAAAACTCTCCTGGCCCGTCTCGGCCTGCAGCCGGGGATGGGAAAGTGAAATGGCCATCCAGAAGACACAGGCCCTCGTTTTAAAGACGCAGACCTTCCGCTCCAGTTCCCTCATCCTCACCTTTTTTACGCGCGATTATGGAAAACTCAAGGGGATTGCTAAAGGAGTCCGGCGCGAGCGGGAAATACGCGGCAGCAGTTTCGAGCTTTTCTCGGAGCTCGAAATTGTTTTTTATGAAAAGCTTCGTTCGGAACTGCATCTGATTTCCGAATACGCCGTTCTTGAAAGTCATGATGCGCTCCGCCGGAATCTTGATACGGTTGCCTATGCCAGTTATTTTTCTGAGCTGGCGGATATGCTTTTTGAGGTTCATGATCCGCACCCGGCTTTTTTTGAGCATCTGCAGATCGCTTTCCGTTTTTTGCCCTCGGTTCCGGCGGGAAAGCTGGCGCGTCTTTTCGAAATGAAGCTGTTTGCCGAAATTGGCTGGATGCCGTATCTGGATGGATGCGTGGAATGCGGTGACCGGACTCTCGATCGTGGTTTTTTTTCAGTGGAGCAGGGAGCGCTCCTTTGTCCGCGCTGTTCTCCCAATTTCCGGGGTGTTCGGCCACTGAATACCGACGCTCTGAGTTTGCTGCGGCAGTATGGCCGTCTCTCTTTCCAGGAGGCGCTCCGGGTCCATGTGATGCCCGGCACCCAGCGCGAAGTTGAAAACCTGCTTTCCGCCTATCTGACGTACCGGCTTCCCGGGCCGCTGAAATCCCGCCATTTTCTTGAGCATATCCGTCCGCTCAAGGTCTCTTAAACCTAATCCTTAAATGCACTTACAGAAATATTCCGGCCTAAATGCCGGAAGGGCCCCTGGTTTGACTTTGGGGATATCGCATGCTAGCCTTTTTAGCATAGGATTTAAAAAGCTTTAAAAAGTGCTTAAGTGAAGAAAGACAGGTTGGTCATGCGAGAAAATTGCCTTTATTTCGATATCTCACGGCGCGAGCGGGATTCCGCGATCCGGTATCTGCTGGGCGCCATCATCAACAGCCGGAATGAAGACGGCTTTCCTTCCAATTGCTATGTTTTCGATGAAGACGTAAACGTTTATTTGGCTCATTTGCTATTCGCTGTTTCGTTACCCGAGTATCACGATATGGCGGAACCTTATCTTTCAGCGGATAGCAGTGAGGTCATGCGCTGGGTCAATGAAACCGACGACCAAACCATCCGCTACTTCATCTTCAAGGTCAATGCCGATCACATTCTGGTCCATACGGCTGTTTTTGAAGATCTGGCGGCGAAGGGCAAAAGACGGTTTTGGGGGCGTTCGGGTAAATATTATCGCGAGCTGGCCAAGCTGTATTACGAGCAGGCCGCCGCTTACCACAAGCGGATCTACCGCAAGCGGACCGGAGTGGGGGATGTCCTCGATAAAATTGCGTGCTACTACGAAGACTATCAGGGGCTTCTGCGGGACGTTCGCTGTAAATATTTCCACTTCCTCAATAATTTTCGCGACAACGTGTTTCAGGGATTCATGCGCGAAGTGACGGATTATGAGAGAGAAGTTAAAAAGAAAGAATACATGGACCGCTTTCTCGATTTTTACGGGCAGTGGCTGCAGAATCGGGACCGCGGTATGGAAGAAAGAATCGTTCATCTGGTGAGCGAATTAAAAAATCTTGATCCCGGATTCCGGTTCGATTTTGGCCGGATGACGGGAAGGAGACAAGGGGAAAGAGAAAATGAAAAAAAGTGCGCATAATTTTCGGACCAAGGAAGAGAAGTTTTTACGGCTTTATTCGGAATGGCAGGAAACCCGGCGCGTTGATCTCCAGCGTCAATGCATTTCGCTGCTCGGGGAACTGCAGTCTATGAATCCTCGCTACAATATCCGGCGCGAATTTCAGCACGCTTTCTGAACCGAATCCAACCGGAGGTTGCCGATGCCCGAAGAATCTCTCCAGTATGTTCAGGAAATCGAGGTCGAGAACGAAGATCTGAACCGCCGTATTGCGGCCAAGCTGGATGAATTTCTCGATGTCTATTCCTTCTATCTTCAAACTGGAATTATCTGGATACGCGATGAGCTGCGGCTCAAAGCGTATGAATTGCATCTGCTGGATCCGCAGTTTGCCTTTCGTATCTGATATTCCGTTTCCTGAAATTGTGTTTTTCAAATCCGGGAAGGTTTGTTATAATTCGCCTTCCTATGGGGCTATTTAAATCCGGATCTCCCAATATTCAGTTTGAACCCGCCACACGGCTGACGCGTCTTCCTCCGTATCTTTTTGCAGAAGTCGACCGGAAAAAACGGGAATTGATTGCACAGGGCAAAGATGTCATTGACCTGGGTGTCGGCGATCCCGATATTCCGACTCCGGAATTTATTATCAAAGCCCTGGAAGAAGCAGCGCATAATCCCGCCAATCACCGCTACGCGCTGGATGCCGGCATGCCGGCTCTGCGGGCCTCGATTCGCGACTGGTTTCAGCGCCGTTTCAACGTGAAACTGGCGGCTGAAAATGAGATTCTGCCGCTGATCGGTTCTAAAGAGGGAATCGCGCATTTACCGCTGGCGCTGGTCAATCCCGGCGATTACGTACTTGCCCCCGATCCGGGTTATCCGGTTTACCGTTCGGCGACCTGGTTTGCTGGCGGAGAACCTTATGCCATGCCGCTTCTCGAGTCCAACGGTTTCCTTCCAGACCTCAAGGCAATTGATCCGGCGGTGCTCGGAAAATCGCGTCTGATGTTTGTCAATTATCCCAATAATCCTACTTCGGCGGTGGCTACGCTGGATTTTTTCAAAGAACTGGTGGAGTTTGCGCATAAACACCAGATTGTCATTGCGCATGACGCTGCTTACAGTGAAATGGGCTACGATGGTTACCGGGCACCCAGTATTCTGGAAGTTCCCGGCGCCAAGGAAGTCAGCGTGGAGTTTCATTCGCTGTCCAAGACTTTCAATATGACCGGATGGCGCATTGGATTTGCCGCCGGAAATCCGCAGGTGCTGGGACTTCTCGGTAAAGTGAAATCGAATGTCGATTCGGGAATTTTTCAGGCGATTCAGGTCGCCGGCAAAAAAGCGCTTGATGAAGGACAAAGTGCGCTGGATGCCAATATACAAATCTATCAGAAGCGCCGTGATCTTTTGATTAACGGCCTTCACCGCATGGGCTGGCAGGTAACGGCACCCAAGGCGACCTTTTATTGCTGGATCCGGGTTCCGCCGGGATATACGTCTGCGGAACTGGCCATGACCTTTCTTGAAAAGATGAACGTCATTGTGACGCCGGGAAATGGTTTCGGCGCTCATGGAGAAGGGTATTTCCGGATTTCTCTGACCGTTCCCGAGGCGCGGCTGGAAGAAGCACTGGCCCGCATCGAGAAAAGCCACGAACACCTTCACGTCCGCTGAACAGCAGCGGGCTTTCCTCTTTTTTTATGAATCACGTTCATGAATCCCGTCTGTTCCCTGTTTTTATCGGAGTCGGCTCGAATGTTGGAATCCGG
Source organism: uncultured bacterium (assembly GCA_964526065.1). Classification (GTDB taxonomy): domain Bacteria; phylum Omnitrophota; class Omnitrophia; order Omnitrophales; family Aquincolibacteriaceae; genus CAZGID01. The sequence continues at coordinate 3,712 of CAZGID010000023.1, read as the reverse complement.
GAATCCTGGTTGAAGCAGGCCGAATCACGTTTCCGCGCCGAGCCGGCTTTTCGTCAATTCCGGAAGGCTCCGGTCTATGAAACCGATTCGGTCGGCGGACCGCCGCAGGGCAAGTTTTTGAATACTGTGTGGGCGTTTGAAACGGCGATGCCTGCCATGGAATTGCTGCATTGGCTGCAGGCACTGGAGACGGAACTGGGCCGTGTCCGCGATATTCCCCAAGGACCGCGGACACTGGATCTGGATTTGCTTGCCTATGGAAACCGGATTCTGGAATCGCCGGAAATGACGCTGCCGCATCCGCGGATGCATGAACGTACTTTTGTGCTTCAGCCGCTGGCGGATCTTGAGCCCGGATGGACGCATCCTGTTTTGAATAAAACAGCGACAGAACTTTTGGAGGCCTGTCTTGAAAGAAATTCGTAACCCTGCGGCATTGCAGAAAGAAATGCTGAAATTGCGCGCTGCCGGGAAAACCATCGGGTTTGTTCCCACCATGGGAGCGCTGCATGACGGGCATGCGGCCCTGATTCAGGCCGCTCGTAAGGAATGCGACCGGGTGGTGGTCAGTATTTTTGTCAATCCGACGCAGTTTGGACCCAAGGAGGATTTGAATCGGTATCCGCGTCCTGTCCGGCAGGATCGTCGCTTGCTGGAAAAAGAAAAGGTGGATTATCTTTTTCGCCCCAGAGTGACCGGTATGTATCCGGGATATCCGGAAGGGGCCGGTTTGTTTGTCGATTTTAATCCCTCGCCGGATTTTCAGGCGTTGACGGGCGAGCTTTGCGGGCGTTTTCGCCCCGGGCATTTTCGCGGGGTTGCCACCGTGGTCGCTAAATTGTTTTCACGCGTCCTCCCGCACCGGACTTACTTTGGGGCCAAGGATTATCAGCAATCACGGGTCATTGAAGTTCTGATCGAGGAATTAGGCTTTCCCATCCGGTTTCGCCGGATTCCGACGGTTCGCGAAGAGGACGGACTGGCCCTCAGCTCGCGCAATCGTTATTTATCTGCGAAGGAGCGCCGCCGGGCGCTGGCTTTGCCGGAGACACTTTTCTGGATGCGGCAGGAATTAAGACACAGGCGCTCGGATCTGGCGAGTGTCCTGCGCGAAGGCCGTTTGCGGCTCACTCGGGCGGGGCTTCGGGTGCAATATCTTGAAATTGTGCATCCCAAGACGCTTCAACGACTTCCGCGCGCCCGAAAGCATTCGCTGGCCGCCGCGGCTGTATATGCAGGCAAGACAAGACTTATCGATAATGTTATAATCTCGCTTTGATTTTACAGGAGGAAAGCTTCCATGTTTCGTCAGGTACTCTATTCTAAAATTCATCGGGCTACGGTAACCGATGCCTGCCTTGATTATGAAGGCAGCATCACTGTCGATGCTAATTTAATGCGTGCGGCCGATATCGTTTCGGGAGAAAAGGTCTTAATTGCCAATCTTACCAATGGGGCCCGCATTGAAAGCTATGCCATTGAAGGTGCGCCCGGTTCCGGAGCCATTTGTCTCAATGGAGGTGCTGCCAAGCACGGCCAGAAGGGGGATCTGGTCATCATTATGACCTTTGCGGTCATGACCGATGAGGAAATCAAAAAGCATACGCCCCGCGTGATTCGCGTCGATCGTAAAAACGAAATTGTATCGACGATCGGCGTTTAAGTCCCTTCTTTTGTCTTCCGGCAGTTTTTCTGCATGAAAAAAAAGAAAATCGGTATCATTGGATGCGGCACCATTGGTTCCGGTCTGGCGTGTTTTATTGCCGCGGAATTATCCCATTGTGCCGAACTTGCCTGGCTGTGTGATTTTCATCCTGAAAAATCCGAGGCCGTTCGCAAAAGCGTTGCACGAGGCCGCAAATCGCCGGCTGTTGTTTCCCTTCCCGCGTTGATCCGCAAATCCGATCTTGTGATTGAAAGTGCTTCTGCTTCGGTGGCCGGTATGGTGGCGCGCCGGGGGCTTGAAGCCGGCAAGCAGGTTTTGATCATGAGCGCCGGCGGGCTGGAGGACTTTTTGAAAACGAAAATTCCGAGTCGCGGGACCGGAAAATTATGGGTGCCCTCGGGTGCGGTCGGCGGTATTGATGCCGTGCTGGCGGCCCAGGAGTCCGGCATCCGGAAGATTCGATTAATTACGCGCAAACCACCGGCCGGTTTGCAGGGGGCCCCTTACTTCCAGAAGCATCCATTTCCCGTTCTCTCGGGCCGGGAGGAAAAATGTGTTTTTCGCGGCATGGCCCGGGCGGCGGTGCGGGCTTTCCCTAAAAATGTCAATGTGGCGGCCGTGGTGGCGCTTGCCGGCGCCGGATTTGAGAAAACAAAAGTAGAGGTCTGGACTTCGCGAAGTTACCGGAAAAATGTTCACGAAGTTCACATCGAGGCAGGCAGTGGTTCGATGCAATATATTACGGCCAACGTTCCGTCGCCGGAAAATCCAAAGACGAGCGCACAAGCCATTTATTCGGCACGCGCCCTGCTGCGCAAAATCCTGTCGCCGGTCCGGGTGGGCACATGACGGCGACCCAGATTGAAATCCGCGGTGCGCGCGAACACAACCTCAAGAACCTCAGTTTTTCCATTCCGCGCAATCAACTGGTGGTGATTACCGGCCTGTCGGGTTCGGGGAAATCGTCATTGGCGTTTGATACTTTATATGCGGAAGGCCAGCGACGCTATCTTGAAAGCCTTTCTTCTTATGCCCGCCAGTTTCTTGAAAAGTTAAAGAAACCGGAAGTGGATTATCTTTCGGGTCTTTCTCCGACGATTGCCATTGAGCAGCGATCGATTACGCATAATCCCCGTTCAACGGTGGCAACAGTTACCGAGATTTATGATTACATGCGTCTTCTTTATGCCAAGGCGGGCGATGCGCATTGCTACCGTTGCGGTGAGATTTTGCGGGCCCAGAGCCTGGATGAGATTTCCCGCGAGGTTTTATCCCGCTTTTCAGGTAAGGAAATCCAAATTCTTGCGCCCGTAGTCCGCGGCCGCAAAGGAGAATTTCAGAAATTATTTCAGATGATCCTGAAGCGGGGTTATTCGCGGGCCTGGATTGATGGCAAACTCGAATCGCTGGATCCCGACCGCAAGCTTCATAAAATGCGCAGGCACGACATTGAGGTGCTGATCGATCATTTGAAACCCCGGGAAGAAAAAAAGAAATCACTCATGGATTCGATCCGGCTCGCGGCGGATCTGGGCGAGGGAACGGTTGCCATTCTGGAAGGTGCGGAGCGCCGCTCCGGAAGCTCGCTGCAGTATTTTTCGACGAAACGAAATTGCCCGAAGTGCCAGATTGGATTTCCGGATCTGACGCCCAATATGTTTTCTTTTAATAGTCCCTACGGCGCCTGCCCAAAATGCCGCGGGCTCGGGAAGCTGTCCCAGGTAGCAGCCGGCGGCGTCATTCAGGATCCTTCCAAATCGCTTTTGGGCGGCGGAATTAACAAGGAAATATATTTTTCGTTTAATAAATATTTCATTGAAGACCTCTTGCATGATCTCGCCCAAAAATACGGGTTCGAGTGGAATCTGCCGTATGAAAAATGGCCGGAGACGGCGCGTGAGGCTTTCTTCTGGGGAGACGACGAAGTGTCAGGTTTGATTACAGAACTGGAGCGGCTTTTTCATGAGACGAATTCTGAAGAAGTGCGGCGGAAAGTGCGTAAATTTTTGCGTGAGGAAATCTGCAAGGAATGTAACGGAAAGCGGC